>NZ_JBFTSF010000576.1:0-1554 GCF_056399905.1 Cupriavidus sp. 01L46 | reverse complement strand
TATGAACGCGCCCCGCCCTCCCATGGAGCGCGAGACGTCGAAGAAGTCTTGCGGGGTGGGGCAAAACTGCCCTGGCGGTAAGGGGCCCCTCCAGGACCGAACGGCATCGCAATGTGCCAGAGTGGTAGATGTCACCGCCACTCGAGGAACGGAGGGACCCGAAATGAATGCTACGACATATGGGCTCGATATTGCAAAGCATGTGTTCCAGCTGTATTGGATTGACCCAGAGACGGGCGAGATTCACAACCAGCGCTTCCAGCGGCAAAAGCTGATCGAATTCCTAGCCAAGCGTGAGCCGGGCCGGGTGGCGTTGGAGGCATGCGGCAGCGGGCACTGGTGGGCGCGCAAGCTCATGGCGCTCGGGTACGAGGTGAAGCTGCTGCACGCGAAATTCGTTCGGCCATTCGTGCAGACCAACAAGACCGATGCTGCAGACGCGCGAGCGATCTGGACTGCGGCACAACAGCTGGACATGCCTGCGGTGACGCCGAAGACGGTGGAGCAGCAGGCCACGCTGGTGTTGCATCGGATGCGCGAGCAGCACATCAAGATGCGAACCATGATGATCAATGCCCTGCGTGGGGCGCTCTATGAGTTTGGCTTGAGCTTCAAAAAGGGGCGTCAGGCGGGCTTAGCGGAAATGCGCGAGCGGTTGGCCGAAGTCGAGGAAGACGTGCCCGCGAGGATGTTCGAAGCGTTGCGCGAGCAGTTCGACCTGATCGGCCGCCTGGACAAGGGCATTGAGGGGCTGGAGGGACAAATCAAGGCCTGGTCCCAGACGCAGCCAGAGTGCCAACGGTTGATGACAATTCCGGGAATCGGCATGCTCACGGCCACAGCACTGGTCGCGACTATCGGCGATGCGCGCGGCTTCCGATCGGCGCGGCAACTGTCAGCCTATCTCGGGCTGGTGCCGCGTCAGCACGGCACTGGGGGCAAGGTGCGCCTGGGCGCGATCAGCAAACGCGGTGACCGCTATCTACGCATGCTGCTGATCCATGGTGCCAGGGCAGTCCTGTTCCGAGCCAAGGACAAGGGCTTGTGGTGCGAGCAACTGGCGCGCCGACGGCCCACCAACGTGACAGTGGTGGCGCTAGCCAACAAGGCGGCGCGAACTGCGTGGGCCGTGCTGATGGGCAATGAGCCGTATGAAAGAAACCATGAGTTAAAGAAAGCCGAGAGGGCCAAGCAAACGGCGAATTCCGCACTAGGCCAGCTCCACCTACAACGACCGTAGGCGGAGCTAACCTAGCCGCGGCTTGCAAGCAAGGTTACTGAATTCGACTAGAAGGTTGCGACGGTAGATGAGCGAGATGGCAAGACAGGTTGGACCGCAAGAGCTGGACCCTGATCGGTCACTGGTGCTTCGAGCACGCTGAAGAGGAAAGGGCCGCTCTTGGCGAATTCCATCGGGGCCGCAGGCTTGGCCTGCACTAGGCCGGATATAAGTCTGCAACCAACCCTGATCGAGCATCGCGTGACGTTTACCTAGCAAACCGGGGCGCGTTCATATAAGTGACCGGCAGCCCCCGCAGGGGGATGTCGTATGGC
>NZ_JBFTSF010000575.1:0-1570 GCF_056399905.1 Cupriavidus sp. 01L46 | reverse complement strand
CGCCACCATGGGCAATATCACGGCGAGCTACAACAGCGGGACCGGGGTGATGACCCTGACGTCGTCCGGCGCGAGCGCCACGACGGCACAGTGGCAAGCGGCGCTGCGATCCGTTACGTACACGGATACGTCGGACCTGCCGAATACCAGCAACCGCACCATCAGCTTCACGGTCAACGATGGCACGACCGACAGTGCCGCCGCCACCAAGCTGGTCAGCGTGGATGCCGTCAATGACAATCCGGTCAACGCCGTTCCAGTGGCCCAGAGTGTCGATCAGAACAGCGCGCTGATATTCAGCGCCGGCAACGGCAACCTGATCTCGGTCAGCGATGTCGATTCCGCCGGCGGCGCCGAACAAGTGACGCTGACGGCAACCAACGGCGTGATCACGCTCGCCGGCACGTCGGGCCTGACCTTTATTGGCGGCTCCGGTGCGGGTGACGCCACCATGACATTCAGGGGGACGCTGGCGGACATCAACGCCGCATTGAATGGCCTTGCCTATACGCCTACGCCCGGTTATCACGGCGCAGGCAGTATCCAGATCACCACCAATGACCTGGGGCTGACGGGCTCCGGCGGCGCCAAGACGGCTACCGATACCATCGCGATCACCGTCAACAGCATCAATCCCGTCGTCACCAACGTCGATGCCCTCACCGCCAACGGCACTTACAAGGCTGGCGATACGGTCAGCGTGGTGGTGACGTTCGACCAGGCGGTGACCGTCGACACCACGGGCGGCACGCCGACCCTGCTGCTGGAAACCGGCGCGGTGGACCGCAATGCCACCTACGTCTCGGGCTCCGGCACCAATACGCTCACGTTCCGCTATACCGTGCAGGCCGGCGACAGCAGCGCCGATCTCGATGTGGCATCGCCGGCCGCGCTGGCATTGAACGGCGGCGTGATCACCAACAGCAGCAGCGACGCCGCGGTACTGACCCTGCCCGCCGTGGGCGGCGCCCATTCGATGGGCGGCCAGCATGACATCGTGGTCGATGGCATCGCGCCGACCGTGGCGACCGTCAGCGTGCCGGCCAACGGTACCTACATCGCAGGCCAGAACCTCGATTTCACCGTCAACTACAGCGAGGCCGTGGTGGTGGACACCACCGGTGGCACACCGCGCATCGCCGTGACGCTGGACACCGGTGGCACCGTCTACGCCAGCTACGTGTCCGGCTCCGGCACCAGCGCCCTGACATTCCGCCTGACCGTGGCGAGCGGCCAGCGCGACAGCAATGGCGTGGCCGTTGCCTCCGCGCTGGATCTCCACGGCGGCACGGTGCGCGATGTCGCCGGCAATGACGCGGTGACCACGCTGAACAGCGTGGCACCCACCGCCGGGGTGCTGGTCGATGCCGTGGCGCCGTCAGCGGTAGCGGTCATCGCCGCGGACCCGATGCCGACCGCGGGCAACGCCGTCCACTTCACGGTGACCTTCAGCGAGAACGTCACCGGCGTGGATGTGAGCGATTTCGTCTTGTCGGGCACCGGCACGGCCGCTGGCCAGGTTGCCTCGGTGACGCAGGTCGATGGGCATACCTATAGCGTGGTGGTGAAC
>NZ_JBFTSF010000574.1:0-1580 GCF_056399905.1 Cupriavidus sp. 01L46 | reverse complement strand
GTCCATGACGGTTGCAGCCGAAGACAGGCTATGGCTTCTTACCCGGATGAGCTACTTCATTGGTGAGTACTTTGCCCAGAAGTATGGCGGCTGCTGGTACGTAAATGAGGTCCCGGAATCGCAGTACTTTGGCCACTACGTTATTGGGCAATTTGCCTGCCTTCGCCCCTGATCTTCGATGATGCGATTCCTACTGCAATGAGCAAGAACAAGTTCAGAATCGTATTCGACACCAATACCTTCTCCCCTGGGAATTTCGAGCTCCTTGACCTATCTCGGGATCAGAAAGACATGACAATAGAACGCACGGCTGTCTATCGCTTCCGCGCACGCATCGTCGATCGCTTCTCCAAGGGTCGGGCCTTTTTGGTGGGCGACGCTGCGGGCAAGCCGGGCGCGGGCCTCGGGAGACGCACGAAAGGCAGGGCGGACATTCGTGGGAAGACATATCGGACCGGATTGTGCCGGGGGCCGCGCCTGTCAACTGGATCGCGGTCGTGCGCCTTGATCGCACGGTGCTTCACGATGGCCCTATTGAAGCGCTTGATGACGTCGTAAGAGAGTCGCTTGCGATGCTGGGCGCGGGCAGCCCCCTGCCAGGAGGCTTGTCACCAGCCTTGCGCACCGCAAGCTGACATCAATTTGCCAGAGCACCCCCTGCTCTGAACCAGCACAGCACAACTATTACAACGGGAGACAAAAAGGTGAGAGTTCCTTCAGTCGTGTCCACGGTACTCGCGCTCTAGTACGAACACATTTCTCAATTTTTGAGACTATTTCGCACTTGCGATCAATCCACGTAGGAACACCATGATCAGCCGCCCCGACGGATCCAGGCGATCGGTGGTCCTTTGCAGCGCTAGCCCATGCGAAAGTGCCATGAAGGCAGCAGCCAGTTCGTMCGACGTGGCAGGAGCCGAGCGCCCGAGCTTTTCAAACAATAGGCCGATTACGCCACCGATCTCGGACCGGTGTTTGCCCCATACCTTCTGGTACTCAGCAGCGAACGTCGGGCTGCGTTTGGCATGCAACTGCAGTTCGATGGAAAGCATGCACCAGTCAGCATCTTGATTGAGCGTAGAAGCCCAGGCTTCCAGTTCGGCCAGCATTTGCTCGAGCTGTTGCGCGTTGTTGCCCATGACCGTGGATAGCTGCAGCGCTTCTGCTTCCATGTGGCGTCGCAGCAACTCTAGCAGGATGTCCTCCTTGCTCGAGAAGTTTGAATAAAAAGCGCCTTGGGAATAGCCCGCCTTGTTCGCGATGTCACGGATCGATGCACCTCCATACCCGTTTGACACGAACAAGTGCTGTGCAGCGTAGATCAGACGCTCACGAGTTTGCGCCTGGCTTTCCTCGCGGGTCAGGCGCCTTCTTGCTGTCGTAGTGCTCATGCCCTAAAAGATATCACATGAAATTTGGATGTCGACCGTCGGGCGGGGGCGTCTGTACGAAAGTTAAACACTATTTCAGATGTCACTTGATATTTCAAGGTGTCGGATGTACATTGAAAAATCATATGATTTTTGAAATTCAATCGATATGGAAAAACACAACAGCCCAAGGTCCGCGTTCGTCACCGG
>NZ_JBFTSF010000573.1:0-1581 GCF_056399905.1 Cupriavidus sp. 01L46 | reverse complement strand
ACCCTGCATGGCGTGCTGCTGACCGACGTCCCCAAGCCGCCACTGCTGCTGCGCACGGGCTACACCGAGTACTACGGCTACGAAGGACGGGTGAAGTAGGGCCGCGGGGGGCCGCTGACTCGACATCCATACCAAGCATTACCAACGCAAGGCGGGAGAACGATAATGACGCGCAAGGTTGCTCTGATCACTGGTGTTACCGGGCAGGACGGTTCCTATCTGGCTGAGTTGCTGCTCGAAAAGGGATACGACGTGCACGGCATCAAGCGCCGCACCTCCCTGTTCAATACAGACCGCATCGATCACCTTTACCGCGAGCGGCACGATCCCGACCGGCACTTCTTCCTGCACCACGGTGACCTGACGGATGCCACCAGCATGCTGCGTGTCATCCAGCAGGTCATGCCCGACGAGATCTACAACCTGGCGGCCCAGAGCCATGTGGCCGTCTCGTTCGAGGAACCCGAGTACACGGCCAATGCCGACGGCCTTGGCACGCTGCGCATCCTGGAGGCCATCCGCATCCTCGGGCTGCAGAAAAAAACACGCTTCTACCAGGCTTCCACCTCCGAGCTGTACGGGCTGGTGCAGGAGATCCCGCAGAAGGAAACCACGCCGTTCTATCCGCGCAGCCCATACGCGGTGGCCAAGCTCTATGCCTACTGGATCACGGTCAATTACCGCGAGGCCTACGGCATGTACGCCTGCAACGGCATCCTCTTCAATCATGAGTCTCCGGTGCGCGGCGAGACCTTCGTCACCCGCAAGATCACGCGGGCGATCTCGCGCATCGCGGTCGGGCTGCAGGACGAGTTCTACCTGGGCAACCTGTCCGCGCTGCGTGACTGGGGCCATGCACGCGACTACGTGGAGATGCAATGGCTGATGCTGCAGCAGGACCAGCCGGAGGACTTCGTGATCGCCAGCGGCGAGCAGTACAGCGTGCGCGAGTTCGTCCAGTGCGCCGCTGCCGAGCTCGGCGTCACCGTGCGATTCGAGGGCAGCGGCGTGGATGAGGTCGGGATCGTGGAGTCGGTCAGGGGCAAGGAAACCAAGCTCACCCCGGGCAAGGTGATCGTGCGCGTGGATCCGGCCTACTTCCGGCCCACCGAGGTGGAAACCTTGCTGGGCGACCCGTCCAAGGCCCACGCCAAGCTGGGCTGGGCACCGCGTACGCCGTTCTCCAAGCTGGTCAAGGAGATGGTCCGTGCCGACTTCCAGATCGCCCGGCGCGATGCGCTGGTGACGCTGGCCGGCTTCCAGGCGCTGGAACACCACGAGTAAGCACCATGGACAAGAACACCGTCTTCTTTATCGCAGGCCACAACGRCATGGTGGGCTCCGCGCTGGTGCGGCGGCTGCGGGCCGATGGCTACCGCAACCTGGTGACGCGGGACCGCGCCGAGCTGGACCTGACGGACCAGGGCGCGGTGCACCGCTTCTTTGCCGACGAGGGCATCGAGGTGGTGCTGCTGGCCGCGGCGCGCGTCGGCGGCATCCTTGCCAATGCCACGCGGCCGGCCAGCTTCCTGTACGAGAACCTGGTCATCGAGACCAACGTGATCCACGCCGCGTACCAGG
>NZ_JBFTSF010000572.1:0-1593 GCF_056399905.1 Cupriavidus sp. 01L46 | reverse complement strand
GATCGACCAGCAACTGAAGATTCGCGGCTTCCGGATCGAACCGGGCGAAATCGAGGCGCGGATTCTGGCGCAGGCGGGTGTGGGCAATGCGGCGGTGCTGGCTGTCGAGGGCCCCTCCGGCGCGCGGCTGGTGGCCTATGTGGTGCCGGCCAGCGCTGCCCAGATGGACGTGGCCGCCGTGCGCACGGCATTGGCCGCCGAATTGCCCGACTACATGGTGCCGGCGGCGTTCGTCGTGATCGACGCCCTGCCCCTGACCCCGAACGGCAAGCTGGACCGTCACGCGCTGCCGGCGCCGGCATTCGAGAGCGCCCAGACCTTCGTCGCCCCCGAGGGCGAGGTGGAAACCGCACTGGCCGGCATCTGGGCCGAAGTACTGGGCCTGCCGCGTGTGGGCCGCTCGGACAACTTCTTCGAACTCGGCGGCGACTCGATCCTGAGCCTGCAGATCGTGGCGCGCGCCCGCGCGGCCGGCTGGCTGCTGACGCCGCGCCAACTCTTCGAGCGCCAGACACTGGCCGAACTGGCCGCCATGGCGGCGTCGGTGGCACACGACGCCGACGCCGGCAACGCGGTGCCCTCCGGTGCGGTCCCGCTGCTGCCAATCCAGGCTGATTTCTTCACCATGCCGATGGCCCGGCGTCACCACTGGAACCAGTCGGTGCTGCTCGATTGCCGGGACGGGTTCGATTCCGGGGCACTGGCAGCAGCGCTGGGCGATCTGGTCGCCCATCACGATGCGCTGCGGCTGCGGTTCGTCGAAGCGTCGGGCGTCTGGCAGCAGACGTACGCCGAAGCCGAGACCTGCGCTGACCTGCTGTGGGTGCGAGAAACCGCAACGGAAGCCGAACGGCTGGCGCACTGCGAGGCCGCCCAACGCAGCCTCGATCTGGCGCACGGTCCGCTGCTGCGCGCTGTCGCGCTGCGGACCGGAGACCGCTGGCAACTGCTGCTGGCGATCCACCATCTGGTGGTCGATGGCGTCTCGTGGCGGGTGCTGATCGAGGATTTGCATGCGGCCTATCGGGCACGGCTGAATGGCGAAGCTGCAGCACTGCCGGCGCGCACGGCGTCGTACCAGCGCTGGGCCGAAGCCCTGCGCGACAGCGCCGCCCGCCGTGGCGAGGAAATCCCGCATTGGGAGGCGCTTGCTCAATTCGACGCCTCCTTGCCGGCAGACGAAGCCGCCGGCTCCCTCACCATCGCCGACCGCGCCAGCGTGACGCTGACGCTGCCGGCCGACGTCACGCAATCGCTGCTCCAGCGGGCGCCCGCCGCCTATCGCACGCGGGTCAACGACCTGCTGCTGACAGCGCTCGCCCGCGCACTGTCCGCGTGGACYGGCCGAAAAGACGTACTGGTGGACCTCGAAAGCCACGGCCGTGTGGCGGGCGTGGATGATTCGCTCGATCTCAGCCGCACGGTCGGCTGGTTCACGACGATGTTCCCGGTGGCGCTCGACGGCAGCGGCGAGATCGGCACGGCCATCCGCACGGTCAAGGAGCAACTGCGCGCGGTGCCCGGCGAAGGCATCGGCTTCGGCCTGCTGCGCCGCTGGGGCACGCCGGCCCAGCAGTCGGCGCTGGCGGCGGT
>NZ_JBFTSF010000571.1:0-1627 GCF_056399905.1 Cupriavidus sp. 01L46 | reverse complement strand
GTTGTAATCCTCGAGTGAGAGCAGCACTACGTGCTCGCCCCGCTGCCTGGTGATGACAGTGGGCTCATGGTCCTTGCAAACCGAATCCAACGCCTGCTTGAAGCTGGCTCGCGCCTCGCTAAAAGTCAGGATATTCATCGATACACCTCAACTTGCACCCCAAGCTGCGCGGCGTATTGGCGCTACAGCCCAGGCATTTCTGCCTGCCCTGATCCCGTAACAAGGTATGGGGGTCGGGACGTTCCGAAAAGTCGGTCCTGCTCTACTGCGAACATCCAACTACGAACATTGTACAAAACGTGGTACGACTGCGCAAGCACAATCCAACCCGGCGCGAATTCTCCTAATACTGTATATTTGTACAGTGTGACCCTCCAACCTCTGCAAACGCCGGCCGCAATGACCGCCGACCAAGCGTTTGCGTTCGCCTGGKCGAAGGCACAGGGGGTCGCGCAGCACCACGATGACCCCATCGTGGGCGTGCAAATGACGGTTAATGTGCTGTCCGACAGCGTGATCGCGGCCGTTATCGGCGGATTGCCCATCAGCGCATCTAAGCCGGTCGCCGGGGCGGAAGTCCCGGCGTACAGGTTTTCCGGAAATTGTCACCATAGTGATAAGAAGTGCTATTTCCTGCAGACCAAGGGCGACCGCCACTACCAGGGCACCACCTTCTGGGCGCCGGCCTCAACGGCCAGCGCGAACTGACCCGCACTTACTTCAGCGTCTTCAACCGGTTGTTCGCCGCACGCGCGCCTTCGGTACCTGGATACTTGGCCAGCACCTGTTCCAGCGTTTTGYGCGCGGCATCCTTCTGGCCGGACTCGAACTGATTATTGGCCACCGCGATCATGGCGTCCGGCACCTTGGGATGCGTCGGGTTGGCATGGATCATTTTCTGCAGCACCCAGGTGGACCCCTTGTAGTCGCGCTGCGCGTAGAGCGAGTCGCCGAGCCAGTACTGCGCCAGCGGCAGGTAGGGGCTCTGCGGATACTTCTTGATAAACGACGAGAACGAATTCCCGGCGCTCTTGAAATCGCCCGCCTGGAAATGCTTGAGCGCGGCGTCGTATTCGGGCTTCTCGCCCGGCTGCGACGTGCCTTCGCGGTCTTCGACCGAAGTGTGCTGCGGCTCGAACTTCTTCAGGCGCGCATCCAGGTCGGTGTAATAGTCCTTCTGCTCAATGCGCTGGGTCGCCGTGGCCTGGAAGCTGTTGAACTGGTCGCGCAGGTTGATGACCGTTTTGCGCGCCTGCTCATCGTCGAACACGCCGGCGTGTGCCGGCGTGGGTGGCAGCATGCCGCCGCTAACGGTTGCGCGCGCGTGCGAATAGATTTCGAGCACAGGGGTTCGCGCCGATTCGCTTGCACGGGAAAGCGTTTAGCTTGAAATTCTACAAGGTTTGCCTACGCACATTGATAACCGACATCACTACCCGACCCGGTAAAACTCTTTACTCTGCCCCGCATTGACCGCCCGCTGCAGCCAGTCGGGCATGTCGCCCTGCCCGTCCCAACTCTGCCCCGCGGCGTTGCGGTAGCAGACCGCCGGCGGCGGAGGTGGCGGAGGCGACGGCGGATCGAAGCATCCCGCCGCTTCCAGCTCCTCCATGGTCAGCCCATAGTC
>NZ_JBFTSF010000570.1:0-1628 GCF_056399905.1 Cupriavidus sp. 01L46 | reverse complement strand
GTCATACGCCGCGCTGGCGCGCCCGGACAGCGTGACCACAATCTGCGGCATGCGCTGGAACTGCTCGAGCGTCAGGGCGTCGCCCACCTCCTGGTTGCGCGCGCTCACGATGGTCACGAACGAGTGCATGAACAAGCGCTGCTGGAACAAGCCTTCCGGCGCGGCGCGAATCGATCCCAGTGCCAGGTCGGCCTCGCCCGTGCCGAGCATGCCCTCGATCTGCTGTAGTGGAACCTGCAACGTGCGCAGCTTGCAGTGCGGTGCCTCGCGGCGCAGCCTGCTGATCAGCGGCGGCAGGAAGACCAGTTCGCCCATGTCGGTCATGCACAGGTTGAACGTGCGCCGTGCCACTAGCGGATCGAAGCGGGACTGCGATAGAACTTGCTGCCGCACAGTGGCCATCACGCCCACAATTGCCTCGGTCAGCTCCTGCGCCTTGTGCGTGGGCATCATGCCTGCCGGCGTCTTGACGAACAACTGGTCGTCAAAGAAGGCGCGCAACCGGTTCAGCGCGTGGCTCATCGCGCTTTGCGTCAGGCCCAGCTCTTGCGCGGCCTTGGTCACACTGCGCTCCCGCAGCATCGCATCGAACACCGTAAGGAGGTTGAGGTCCAGCTCATCTGCATGCATGGCGTACATTCTCGCTATTAGGGGGATGACGTTGACGCATGTTTCCTCCAAATCTATTCTGCAGTCAAGGACCCCGGAGATGGGTCGCCGCACTGGAGACAAGACATGACACCCCACGCCCACGCCCGCACCCGCCGCCACCCGCGTCCCGGCCCGCAAGGCACATTGCCGCCACCCTGACTCCCCGCCTTTTTTAACGCCCGCAACACGCATTGCTTGCAAGCAATGCGTGCATGGCAACGTGCGCCCCGAATTTCCGCACGGGCGCAAAGTGAACGCTTCGAGGAACGCCGCATGTTCATCAAAAACACCTGGTATGTAGCCGGCTGGGATAAGGAAATCCCTGGCGAAGGCATGTTCTCCCGCACCATCATCGGCGTGCCTGTCGTGATGTACCGCAAGGAAGACGGCAGCATCGTCGCGCTGGAGGATCGCTGTTGCCATCGTGGCGCGCCGCTGTCGGTCGGGCGCAGGGAAGGCGATTGCATCCGCTGCATGTATCACGGCCTGAAGTTCGACAGCGCGGGTAGATGCATCGAGGCGCCCGCGCAGGAGCGCATTCCGCCGCAGGCCAAGGTGCGCAAGTTCCCCATCGTCGAGCAGCACCGCTGGGTGTGGATCTGGATGGGAGACCCGGACAATGCCGATCCGTCGCTGATCCCGGATACGCAGTGGCTGGACCATCCGGAATGGCGCAGCCTGGACGGCTACATCCACTACGACGTGAATTACCTGCTGATCTGCGACAACCTGCTGGACTTCTCGCACCTGCCGTTCGTTCATCCCACCACCCTGGGCGGCAGCGAGGACTATGCCGCGGTGCAGCCCAAGGTCGAGCGTATCGATGGCGGCGTGCGGATCACGCGCTGGGCCATCAATACCGAAGCGCCCGCCTTCGCCAAGGCCGTCAAGGACTATCCCGGGAAGGTCGATCGCTGGAACATCTACAACTTCACTATCCCCGCCATCCTGCTAATGGATTCCGGCATGTCTCCCAC
>NZ_JBFTSF010000569.1:0-1629 GCF_056399905.1 Cupriavidus sp. 01L46 | reverse complement strand
CATGAACACTATCCGCGTCTCCCAGAAGGCAGCGAACATCGACGCGCTGCAACTCGAGTTCGTCGGCATTCCCAAGCCAGTGCCCGGCTCCGGCCAATGCGTCATCGAAGTCGCCAGTGCGGGCGTCAACCCGAGCGATGTCAAGGCCACGCTGGGATTGATGCCGCACGCCGTATGGCCGCGTGTGCCAGGCCGCGACTACGCCGGCGTGGTGGTGGACGGCCCCGCGCACCTGCTGGGCAAGGAAGTGTGGGGCAGCGGCGGCGAGCTTGGCATTCGCCGCGATGGCACGCACAGCCGTTACCTGACGCTCGACGTTGCCGCGGTGCGCGAGAAGCCCGCCAATGTGACTTTGCAAGAAGCCGGCGCGGTTGGCGTGCCGTTTGTCACCGCCTATGAGGGCCTGCGCCGCGCCGGGCTGCCGAAGGCGGGCAGCGTGGTGCTGGTGTGCGGCGGCAGCGGCAAGGTTGGCCAGGCCACCATCCAGATTGCGACCGCGCTGGGCGCGCGCGTCTTCGCCGTGGCGCGCGAGGCCGGGCCGTTTCGCGGCCACGCCAGCAGCACCGTGCGCATGCTGGACGCCAGCCGCGACAACATCGCCGAAGTGGTGCGCAACGAGACCGGCGGGCACGGCGCGGATATCGTCTACAACACGGTCGGCAGCCCGTACTTCGAGCAAGCCAACAAGGCCATGGCGATCGGTGCCGCGCAGATCTTCATCTCGACCATCGACCGCGCCGTGCCGTTCGACATCTTCGCCTTCTACCGCGGCCAGCATACGTATGTGGGCATCGACACGCTGGCCATGGACAGCATCGCTTGCGCGGCGGTCTTCGATCAGCTCGGCCCCATGTTTGCCGCCGGGCAGCTCAGGCCCTTCCCGGTGCACGCGGACTACACCTTCGCGCTGGCGCGCGCCGCCGAGGCTTACCGCGCAGTGCTGCAAGGCGCCCCGGAACGCGTGGTGCTGATGCCATGAACACGACCCGGTTCGCCGCCGCGCCGGCCTATTTCCCGCCCCGCCACGAGGGCATGCGCTGCCTGCGCCTGCAAGGGTTTGAGGCCGGGCCGTCAGCGTCGCTCTGGCTCGGTGTCTCGGTGATCCTGCCGGGCGGCCACACYGGGCTGGATGCGTCGCCCATGGAAAAGCACTATGTGGTGCTGGAGGGGGAGGTCACCATCAGTACCGGGGCGCAGGTCGTGCATCTGTCGCAGTACGACTCGGTCTGCCTGGCGCCGGGTGAAGCCCGCAAGGTGGAGAATCCAGGCAACCGTCCCGCCATGCTGCTGCTGGCCATGCCGTACCCGCCTTGAATCTTCAATTAGATTGCAAACGTTTGCATATGCTTCAACTTGACCAGACGGACGCGCGGCGCCGCGCCGCGAATCCGCAAAGGGGAAGAGAGACATGGGAAATGCCTGGAGGCAGAGGAAGCACCGGTTGCGTGGGTGCCAGGAGACAACGATGGGCAGCGCGGCGAGCCCCGTGTCCCGGCCCCGATGGCGGGGCCTGACGGCTGGCGCCGGGGCGCTCGCCGTGGTGGCGGTGTGCGGGCCGGCTCATGCGCAATCCACGATGACGGTCTATGGGCGGCTCAATACCAGCATCGAGTACTCGCGAGCCAGCAC
>NZ_JBFTSF010000568.1:0-1638 GCF_056399905.1 Cupriavidus sp. 01L46 | reverse complement strand
CTTCGAAAGGGCCCGGTGGACTTGCCTGGATTGYCGRCAGAKGAATGGCTGATGGCGGGGATGACCACGCGAGATGTACCTGGACACCATCTGGCGCTGGAGGCGAATTCCAGGATCGGCAGTGCGCAAACGCCCTTGATCACCTTGGAACTGGATACGGGGTCTTACAACAACGTGCTGCAGGATCGTATTGAGAAGACGGCATCACTGACCGAAGGCGAAGCCATTGCGTTCTGGGACGTTGTCTCGCGAACCTTGCGCCCGCGTCCAAACGGATTCTGACATCCCCCCAAGCCATTAACTTAGTAACAGGAGAAGAGAGCAGTGAACGAATTGAAATCCAATCTCGGTCCGTGCTGCGCGGGATGCCATGGCTGTTGATTTCTCGCTTTTGCCGAAGGAAGAGCCGGAGCCGGGCGGTTCGCCGTCGCTGTTGATCTGGACGATCGTGTTTCTCGTCATGGCGCTGGCGTGCGCAATCGTGATCCTGCTGTCATGGCCGAAAGATCTGCCCACGCATACGTGGAAATTCTGGGCAACCCTGATCCTGTTTCCGATGGGGATACCTGCGTGGATAGTCCTGCGCCGGTATAGCCATCATGAGGGCCACAGACTTGACGTTCTGATGCGCAACGAAGTGATCCGCAGGTACAACGAGCGCGTCTTCGCCTTGGCGGCGCATCCCTTGGCCTTGCTCGGTGCGGCCCATCGTTTTTCGTCTGACCAGAGCGAGAACGCAACGAGCACCATACGGTCAGGTACTGTCAGGCTGGAGACCCAAAAGCCGATCGCCAGCGACAGTGGACCCACAAAGGCACGCTGGCTGGTGGTGCCTGGCGTACCGCTTGATCCTGGTGGAAAGGAGGCAGACGCTCGTCGTCATCGCGAGGTGACACGATGGTTGTATTCGGAATTACTTGCCGATCTTGCCACCCGCATCCAGTCCTTGCCGTCGCGGGTTGATCTTAGCGTTTGTCTATGGGTGTCGGGAGGATTGCCTCGCAAGGATCATGTGGCGCTCTGGCAAGAGTGCTGGCGAGAACATCGGCTTCGAGATACGCGCATCTCCGAGGAGACTGAACCCGCCGGCCTCGATGTTCTCGACGGTTGGCTTGATCAGGTTGCTGGCGGCGAAGGGCGCGAGGCGAGGTTGATTGTCGCCATTCAGCTGTATCCAGTGCTGAGCAAGACGCCGCCCGTCGGTGCGGCGGAAGCGGGAGTTGCGCTTCTTCTTATGCCAGGCGAACAGGCCGGCCGGCTACAAGTGGTGTCTGAGGCAAGCCTGCATCGCCCGGTACGCGGTCCGTTCGACCAGTCGGACGGTGCTTTGTCGCATGCCGTGAAATGGGGCGATGTCACTGCCGCGGAGATTCRCGGCGGCTGGCAGACAGGCCTCGATGCAACGCAGGCCGGTGTGTTGCGCGAGGCCGCCGTGCATCTTGGACTGACTGCGCGGCCAACAGACCTCGACCAGACCGTCGGGCATGCCGGCACTGCCGCACCCTGGCTCGCGATAGCCTGCGCCGCTGGTTCGCTATCCGGTGACGTCCAAAGTCAGATCGTCTTTGCTGGGCAGCCTGGCGGCGTGGATGCTGCGGTCGTGCGCTCGGTAGTGCGCGAGAAGCGGCAGGTTTGACC
>NZ_JBFTSF010000567.1:0-1642 GCF_056399905.1 Cupriavidus sp. 01L46 | reverse complement strand
TCCAAACACAAAAACATCAGCCGGCATGTCAATCAGGTAGCGTCCCACGCAGCGCGGAACGAGATTGGCAGTTAGTTCGTTCACGGTTTTGTTCTCCTCTTGCGTCAATGGCTTGGACGGATTGCAGGCTGTCAGGCATAGCGCGAGACATGCGATGGCCAACGTGGTTCCGCTCCTCACGTCTTGTCCGACCATAGGCATAGAGCCATCAACTGGCAGCGGCGAAGAATCAAGGACCCTATCCGGAACACCATCCGTCAGAATCCGTTCGGACGCGGGCGCAAGGTTCGCGAGACCACGTCCCATAGCGCAACGGCTTCGCCCTCGGTCAGTGATGCCGTCTTCTCAATACGATCCTGCAGCACGTTGTTGTAAGACCCCGTATCCAGTTCCAAGGTGATCAAGGGCGTTTGCGCACTGCCGATCCTGGAATTCGCCTCCAGCGCCAGATGGTGTCCAGGYACAYCTYGSGTGGTTATCCCCGCCATCAGCCATTCCTCTGCCGGCAAKCCAGGCAAGTCCACCGCCCCCTTTCGAATCGTGCGGCCTTCTCGCTCCTTGAGCGCTGCGTTGATGCTGTCACCGCGTTGCAGCAATGTCGTTGGCTCTCGAATATCCGAGTCTGTCTCCAGAACGACACTCACGTCGATCTTGTCATGCAGCACGAATTGGGTCCAGAGCTTCTCCGTGGCACCGGCCTTGCCCGGCAGGAACCCGCCAAAAAAACACGCCCCGGGTTCGGACGGAATCTCGCTTTCCGGACGACCACGCACGCGCTTCAGCAGGTCGAATACGCGGGTGCGCAGTGCAGGAACGTTGTTCTTGACGGTCATCTTCTGAACAAGCGAGTCCTCGGTTTGATCCGGGTTGGTGAAATCCCATCCCTTCATTTTCAACTTGATCTGGAAGCCCCGATCCCACTTGTAAGCTTCAATGACTCGTCTACTTGGATTGGCAAGTACATCGCCCCGATGAATGAAATATCGCGTAGCCGCGCCCGATACCTGACCGCTTGCATACAGAAACGGGTAAGCATCGGCACTCCTGGTGCCCG
Source organism: Cupriavidus sp. 01L46 (assembly GCF_056399905.1). Lineage (NCBI taxonomy): Bacteria > Pseudomonadati > Pseudomonadota > Betaproteobacteria > Burkholderiales > Burkholderiaceae > Cupriavidus > Cupriavidus sp. 01L46. The sequence goes on along the minus strand of NZ_JBFTSF010000567.1, from coordinate 588 downwards.
TCAACTCCGCCTCGCGCGAGGCGACCTCCCGCTGAAACTGATCCTCCGGCATTGCCGTCGCCTCAAGAGGAACCCGGTCCACCGTGATGTTTCCAAACACAAAGACATCAGCCGGCATGTCAATCAGGTAGCGTCCCACGCAGCGCGGAACGAGATTGGCTGTCAGTTCGTTCACGGTTTTGTTCTCCTCTTGCGTCAATGGCTTGGGCGGATTGCAGGCTGTCAGGCATAGCGCGAGACATGCGATGGCCAACGTGGTTGCGCTCCTCACGTCTTGTCCGACCATAGGCGTAGAGCCATCAACTGGCAGCGGCGAAGAATCAAGGACCCTATCCGGAACACTATCCGTCAGAAACCATTCGGACGCGGGCGCAAGGTTCGCGAGACCACGTCCCAGAACGCAATGGCTTCGCCTTCGGTCAGCGATGCCTTTTCGATAGGATCGCGTAGCACTCTATTCTCAGATCCAGTATCCATTTCCAAGATGACCAGGGGCGTTTGCGCACTGCCGATCCTGGAATTCGCCTCCAGCGCCAGATGGTGTCCAGGCACACCTCGGGTGGTTATCCCCGCCATCAGCCATTCCTC
>NZ_JBFTSF010000566.1:0-1647 GCF_056399905.1 Cupriavidus sp. 01L46 | reverse complement strand
GCTGAATGCCGCGGCGGCCTTCACGGTCGCCGGGCGCACCCAGCGCGATCGCATTGTTGAGGTGTTCATCATGCTCTCCTGTGCTTGAGCGAAAGCCCGAACCGCGCGAGGTGGCTTGCGCCTGCGGCGGCCGTCCGGGCCCGGGGCTTCAGTTTTTTGTCGACGCATGCTGTTGCCGGTTCCGGAAGATCAGGTCGGCATTCTTCTTCTGCACGTCTGACATGCTGTCATACAGATCCCGGAACACGGGCGTGAGCTTCCTGATGCCGTCGGCATGCGCATCGGCGATATCCCCGTAGGACTTGAGGTCGCCGACGGCGGTCATGCCCTTGGCATCCTCAGTGCGCTCCTGCCGCAGCGAATCCATCTTGCTCGCGTTGTCGCGCATGACCTGCGCGACCTTCTGCCAGAGTTGTTCCTGCGCGCGCGTAATCTGGAGCTTCGTGTGGAGGTCGCTGATGTGCGTATCGATGCGATCCTGCTTCGCGATCTTCAAGACATGCGGGGAACCCTGCGCGTCGGTGGCGGTGATGGCCCCGGCGGGAACGGCCAGCGCCAGCATGGAGAAAAGCGCGACGGACGGCAGTACGTATGCCGTCTTCGGCAGGAATGACTGGGCGGTGAGTTTCATGATCGGTCTCCATGGAATTCCATGATCCCGCCGGCAGCTCGCCATCGTTGGCGGCGCGATCGCATGCTTACTTGTGGACCAGATTCCGGCTTGTGTCTGTCCGGCACCGGACAAGGATGAGCACCGTGGGGGCCATTGCAAGCGTTGCGGCGCGGGAGCTCACCAGCTAAAGCGGTAGCTCCCGGAGGGGTGAAGCGCCCATTCCCCATTGCCCCTCAACTCCAGCACCTGTTGGTGGTACTTCAGCAGAGTGGGACGGTGGCTGACGCTGACCAGCGTTGTCGAACCCGTCGAAAGCTGKAAGTAGAGGCGTTCCTCGTTGCCGATGTCGAGGGCGCTGGTGGCCTCATCCAGCATGGCATAGCGCGGTTTGGCGAGCAGCACGCGGGCAAAGGTGAGGCGCTGCTGCTCTCCCACGGACAGCACCTTCCCCCAGTCCAGATCCACGTCCAGGCCGCCAAATCTGTCCACGACGTCCGGCAGGTTGACCATCTCAAGCAGCAGCCGGAGTTCCTTATCGGATACCTTGCGGCCATCGCGATCCGGATAGAGCAACTGGCTGCGCAGGCTGCCCAGCACCATGTAGGGATGCTGCGGCAGAAACAGCATATGTTCCAGTTCCGGCCTGACAATGCGGCCGGTCCCGCAGTTCCAGAGTCCCGCTATCGCGCGCATCAACGAACTCTTGCCGCCTCCGCTCGCGCCCACGATCAGCAATCCCTCTCCCGGGTCGATCGATACCGTGAGATCCCTGACCAGGGTACGTTCGTAGTTTGGCGTTTGCAAGGTGACATGCTCGAGCGCCAGGCGAGCGTCTCGCGCCGCTTCGATCTTGTTCCCACCGCCATGCGGCGCGGCCAGCGTGACAGGCGTCTGCGTCAGGGCGCCAGAGAATGTGCTAAGCCGGTCGAGTCCGGCGACGAACCGGCTCAGACTTTCAAAGTTGTCGACGATCACGGTGAGCGAGGCCAGGATCGCGGCAAATGCGCCGGCTGCCTGGATGGCCCGGCCAACCT
>NZ_JBFTSF010000565.1:0-1657 GCF_056399905.1 Cupriavidus sp. 01L46 | reverse complement strand
CCACCACGCTCCCGCAGTTGCTGATCCTGGGCTTGTTCGTGGGCCTGGCGGGCGGCTCGTTCTCGGTGGGCACGCCCTATGTGGCGCGCTGGTTCCCGCGCTCCCGCCAGGGCCTGGCCATGGGCATCTTCGGCGCGGGCAACTCCGGCTCGGCCCTGACCAAGTTCGTGGCACCRGCGCTGATCGTTGCCGCCGGCGGCAGCTGGACCGTGGTGCCGCGCGTGTATGCCATCGCCATGCTGGTCACGGCGGTGCTGTTCTGGGTGTGCTCGTCCAGCGATCCCGCTCACCGCGCCACGTCCTCGGCCAGCCTGCGCGCCCAGCTCGCCATGCTGCGCGACCCGCGCGTGTGGCGCTACTCGCAGTATTACTCGGTGGTGTTCGGCGGCTATGTCGGCCTGTCGCTGTGGATGACCAAGTACTACATCGGCGAGTATGGCTTTGACATCAAGATCGCCGCCCTGCTGGCGGCCTGCTTCTCGCTGCCGGGAGGCGTGCTGCGCGCCATCGGCGGCTGGATCTCCGACCGCTACGGCGCGCACCGCACCACTTGGTGGGTGATGTGGGTGTGCTGGGTGGCGTTCTTCCTCCTCAGCTATCCGCAGACCGATTTCATCATTCACACGGCGCGCGGCCCGCAGGCTTTCCATATCGGCCTGTCGGCGCTGCCTTTCACCGCGCTGCTCTTTATCGTCGGCATTGCCATGGCGGTGGGCAAGGCCTCGGTGTTCAAGTTCATCGCCAACGATTTCGGCCACAACCTCGGCGCCGTGTCCGGCGTGGTGGGGCTGGCCGGCGGCCTGGGCGGCTTCATCCTGCCGGTGCTGTTCGGCCTGCTGGCGGACCTGACCGGCGTGCGCAGCAGCTGCTTCATGCTGCTGTACGGCACCGTTTGCGTGAGCCTGGTGTGGATGCACTACAGCCAGCGCGGCAAGGGCGCGGGCGCCGGCCAGCGCGTGCTGGCGGCGCAGCCGGCCTGAACCGGCGTTGCTCCTCCCCGATTTCCCGGTTCCCCGATTCCCCGATTCCCCGGTTTCCCGATTCCTCATTCCTCCTTCCGTCACATAGGACATTGTCATGTCTAGCTCCGTACTAACCCGCTGGGAGCCCGAAAGCGCGACCTTCTGGCGCACCCATGGCGAGCGCATCGCCTACCGCAACCTGTGGATCTCGATCCTCGCCCTGATGCTCGCCTTCGCGATCTGGATGCTGTGGAGCGTGGTGGCGGTGAACCTGGACCGTGCTGGCTTCCGCTTCAGCAAGAACCAGCTGTTCTGGCTCACCGCGCTGCCCGCGCTCTCGGGCGCCACGCTGCTGGTGCCGGCGCTGGGCATGGGGTTCGCGCTGCGCGACCCGGCCACGAGCTATCCCACCTTGCTGGTGCTGGCGCTGCTGTGCGGATTCGGCGGCGCCAACTTCAGTTCCTCGATGTCCAATATCAGCTTCTTCTTCCCCAAGGCCAAGAAGGGCCTGGCGACGGGGCTCAATGCCGGCATCGGCAACCTGGGCGTGTCGGTGGTGCAGTTCCTCACCCCCTTGGTGGTCTCCGTGGGGCTGTTCGGTGCCTTTGGCGGCGAACCCCAGACCTACCAGGCCGGCGAAGTCAGCAGGAGCCTGTGGCTGCAGAACGCCGGCTTTATCTGGGTGCCGTTCATCC
>NZ_JBFTSF010000564.1:0-1676 GCF_056399905.1 Cupriavidus sp. 01L46 | reverse complement strand
GACATCGACCGCGGTGTGGCCGGCCGAAGCGGTGAAGCTGTGGCTGCCGTCGCTCAACGTGGCACCGGCCGGGATCGCCCCGACCACCAGCGAGGCCAGGCTGTTGCTGTCGCCGGCCAGGCCGTTGACCGTGGCGCCMAGGCTCAGCGCGATCGCCGCGCCCTCGACCCCGCTCTCGGMCACCGGCGCCAGGCTCGGCGCCAGTGGATTGACCGTCACCGCCTCGGTGGCGGTGGTGGTGGTGCTGAGGTTGCCCTCGCCGTCGGCAGTAGTGGCCGCCACGCTCAGCGTGAAGTTCGCGTCATTGGTCGGCGTGATCGTCAGTGAGCCTAATGTCCAGCTCGACACATCGACCGCGCTGTGGCTCGCATCGGCGGTGAAGCTGTGGCTGCCATCGCTCAGCGTGGCGCCCAGCGGGATCGCGCCGACCACCAGCGAGGCCAGGCCATTGCTGTCGCCGGCGAGGCCATTGACCGTGGCGCCGAGGCTCAGCGCGATGGCCGCGCCCTCGACCCCGCTCTCGGCCACCGGCGCCAGGGTCGGCGCCAGCGGGTTGACCGTCACCGCCTCGGTCGCGGTGGTGGTGGTACTGAGGTTGCCCTCGCCGTCGGTGGCGGTGGCCGCCACGCTCAGCGTGAAGTTGGCGTCGCTGGTTGGCGTGATCGTCAGTGAGCCTAGCGTCCAACTGTGAACATCGACCGCGCTGTGACTCGCATCGGCGGTGAAGCTATGACCGCCCGCGCCGTCGCTCACAGTGGCACCGGCCGGGATCGCGCTGACGACCAGCGAMGCCAGGCYGTTGCYGTCGCCGGCGAGGCCGTTGACCGTCGCGCCGAGGCTCAGCGCGATCGCCGCGCCCTCGACTCCGCTCTCGGCCACCGGCGCCAGGGTGGGCGCCAGCGGGTTGACCGTCACCACCTCGGTGGCCGTGGTGGTGGTGCTGAGGTTGCCCTCGCCGTCGGCAGTGGTCGCCGCCACGCTCAGCGTGAAGTTCGCGTCGCTGGTCGGCGTGATCGTCAGTGAGCCTAGCGTCCAGCCATGGACATCGACCGCGCTGTGGCCGGCCGAAGCGGTGAAGCTGTGGCCGCCCGCGCCATCGCTCAACGTGGCCCCCAGCGGGATCGCGCTGACCACCAGCGAAGCCAGGCTGTTGCCGTCGCCGGCCAGGCCATTGACCGTCGCGCCGAGGTTCAGCGCGATGGCCGCGCCCTCGACTCCGCTCTCGGCCACCGGCGCCAGGGTGGGCGCCAGCGGGTTGACCGTCACCGTCTCGGTGGCCGTGGTGGTGGTGCTGAGGTTGCCCTCGCTGTCGGCAGTAGTGGCTGCCACGCTCAGCGTGAAGTTGGCATCGCTGGTCGGCGTGATCGTCAGTGAGCCTAGCGTCCAGCCATGGACATCGACCGCGCTGTGGCTCGCATCGGCGGTGAAGCTGTGACCGCCCGCGCCGTCGCTCACAGTGGCACCGACCGGGATCGCGCCGACCACCAGCGAGGCCAGGCCATTGCTGTCGCCGGCGAGGCCGTTGACCGTGGCGCCSAGATTCAGCGCGATGGCCGCGCCCTCGACTCCGCTCTCGGCCACTGGCGCCAGGCTCGGCGCCAGCGGATTGACCGTCACCGTCTCGGTCGCGGTGGTGGTGGTGCTGAGGTTGCCCGGTGGTGGTGCTGAGGTTGCCC
>NZ_JBFTSF010000563.1:0-1680 GCF_056399905.1 Cupriavidus sp. 01L46 | reverse complement strand
CTCCGAGATCATCAAGCCGCAGTACGTGGTTGAGAAGATCTGGGAGCTGACGCACGGCGATGCCTTCGTCTGCTCGGACGTGGGCCAGCACCAGATGTGGGCCGCGCAGTTCTACAAGTTCAACGAGCCGCGCCGCTGGATCAATTCCGGCGGCCTGGGCACGATGGGCGTGGGCTTGCCGTACGCGATGGGCATCAAGAAAGCCTTCCCCGAGAAGGAAGTGGTGACCATCACCGGCGAAGGCTCGATCCAGATGAACATCCAGGAGCTGTCGACCTGCCTGCAGTACGACACCCCGGTGAAGATCTGCGCGCTCAACAACCGCTATCTCGGCATGGTGCGCCAGTGGCAGGAAATCGAGTACGACAACCGCTACTCGCATTCCTACATGGACGCGCTGCCCGACTTCGTCAAGCTGGCTGAGGCCTATGGCCATATCGGCATGCGCATCGAAAAGACGGCCGACGTCGAGCCCGCCCTGCGCGAAGCCTTCCGCCTGAAAGACCGTACCGTGTTTCTCGATTTCCAGACCGACCCGACTGAAAACGTGTGGCCGATGGTCCAGGCCGGCAAGGGCATCTCCGAGATGCTGCTCGGCGCGGAGGACCTGTAATGCGACATATCATTTCGGTCCTGCTGGAAAATGAACCGGGCGCGCTGTCGCGCGTGGTGGGCCTGTTCTCGGCGCGCGGCTACAACATCGAGACGCTGACGGTGGCCCCCACCGAAGACGCCTCGCTGTCGCGCATGACGATCGTCACCAGCGGTTCGGACGACATCATCGAGCAGATCACCAAGCACCTGAACCGCCTGGTGGAAGTGGTCAAGGTGGTGGACCTGACCGAGGGCGCGCACATCGAGCGCGAGCTGATGCTCGTGAAGGTGCGCGCGGTCGGCAAGGAGCGCGAGGAAATGAAGCGCACCGCCGACATCTTCCGCGGCCGCATCATCGACGTCACCGAGAAGACCTACACCATCGAGCTGACCGGCAACGGCGGCAAGCTGGATGCCTTCCTGGACGCCATCGACCGCGCCGCCATCCTCGAGACCGTCCGTACCGGCGGCTCGGGCATTGGCCGCGGCGAGCGCATCCTGAAGGTCTGAGCCTGATTGCAGTATCCAAGGGCGGCGCCGGTGCCGGCACTAGCCGGGCGGTGGCCGCCAACCCGACACACGAAAACGAAAGACTGAAGGAAYCATCATGAAAGTGTTTTACGACAAGGACGCCGACCTCTCCCTGATCAAGGGCAAGAACGTCACCATCATCGGCTACGGCTCGCAAGGCCACGCCCACGCGCAGAACCTGAACGACTCCGGCGTCAAGGTCACCGTTGGCCTGCGCAAGAGCGGCGCATCGTGGAACAAGGCCGTCAACGCCGGCCTGCAGGTCAAGGAAGTGGCTGACGCCGTCAAGGACGCCGACGTGGTCATGATCCTGCTGCCGGACGAGCAGATCGCCGACGTGTACAAGAACGAAGTGCACGACAACATCAAGCAAGGCGCCGCACTGGCCTTCGCCCACGGCTTCAACGTGCACTACGGTGCCGTGATCCCGCGCGCCGACCTCGACGTCATCATGATCGCGCCGAAGGCTCCGGGCCACACCGTGCGCTCGACCTACGCCACGTCATCATGATCGCGCCGAAGGCTCCGGGCCACACCGTGCGCTCGACCTACGCC
>NZ_JBFTSF010000562.1:0-1687 GCF_056399905.1 Cupriavidus sp. 01L46 | reverse complement strand
GCCTGGACGGCACTGCTGTGAAAGGGATCCATCATGATCGCCATCACAAACGCCAGCCCGCTGATCTCGCTGATCGCGGGCATCCTGATCCTGATCATGCCGCGGCTGCTGAACTACATCGTGGCGATCTACCTGATTGTCATCGGCTTGCTAGGGCTGTTCGGCGGGCACCTGCACTAAGAGGCCATTTCAAAAAGACTCTGGCGCGCAGCACGGGAAGGCCGCGCTGCGCGGGCGTGCTTTACTTCAAGATGCCTTGACAGCGCGGCGTGCGCTTTGCTGGGCTGCGCCAGTCGCGGCTGCGGTCGATGCTTCGATGTTGGACTTCACCGTTTCAACCGCTTGCTTCGAGGCCTTCTGCACCGATTCGTAGGTGTTGTTGGCGGCGGCAACCGTCTGCTGCAGCAGGGCGGTGATCGCCTCCGATCCGGCCGGCGCATTCTTTACGAACGTATCGACGAAGGTCTGCACGCTGCGGTTGTGCTGTTCGTATTGCGCTTCCACCGTCTTGGTGAGTTCGGCCTGCGTGGCCGAGGCAATCTCGTACACATGGCGGGCATATGCCAGCGCCTTGTCGGCTGCCGGCTGCGCGAACTTACCCTGTGCGCTGAAGACATCCTTCAGGTCGCCACCGGACAAGGCCGCCTGCACGTTCTCCTGGCTTTCGGCCAGGCTCGACTTCATGGCTTGCAGGTTCAGCTCGGCCAGTTTCTGGAAACCGTCGAAAGCCGTATTCGTCAGCGCGAACAAGTTGGCGAAATGGGCTTTCTGGGCTTCAGCGAACTGGTCGGACGAAAAAACGAACATGCGTGTTCTCCTGTGTATCGCCCGGCAGCCAGGCCGACAGGCACGGCATGTGCCCTCGCGGCAAGCGGGTCGAATATGAGATTCGGAAAGGCGGCGTCATCACTGATTTGCGCAGTGCACCATCCAAGGGCAGATTCTAGAGCCCTCTATTTGGATAGCCCCTAGGGAGATACCCGAACAAACACGGTATCCCGCTTGTTGCTGTGCAGCAAGGTCGACATGAGCTTACCCAACTGTGTGGGGGTGCTTTCAGAAGTACCGTGCGTCCCCGCCATCGCGGGGACGGTTTCCTCCTCCGTTGGCAACCGCACGCATTTCCAATTGCTGCGGCTAAGATGCGCCTGTCTATCCTCCCGGCGTACCCCGTACGGAATCCAGATGACGATCCGGGGCGGGCGCAAAGACCGCGTCCTCCACTTCCGGATGATCGTCTTCCGGCTCCCGCCATGAAGGCAACGTCAACTGCCCGAGCTTATGCTGCCGGCGTCTCGAACGCGCGCAGCGGCTCGAGGAATTCCAGCGTGCGCTCGCGCTTGAGCAGCCTCGGCAATGCCTGCTCATAGGCCTGCCGATAGGGCCGGCTCAAGTGATATGCCTGGAAGTACGCGGGGCTGCAAGCCCAGGTCTCGTAGAGCACCAGCGTGTCGGGGTCTTCGACCGAGCGATGCAGGTAGGTGTTGACGAAATCCGGCTCCTTGGCCATTTGCTCCAGTACTTGCAGCAAGCTGGATTCGAGTTCGTCGCGATGCTCCGGCTTACCCGGCAGGTGGACGATAAAGGCGATGTTTTCACTCATGGTGTTCCGTGCTCCTTGCTGATGCCAAGTCAGTAAATCAGATAAGCCAGCTAAGCCAGCTCAAGCCTCACAGCTGGCTCATGC
>NZ_JBFTSF010000561.1:0-1690 GCF_056399905.1 Cupriavidus sp. 01L46 | reverse complement strand
GGCCATGCGCGCATCGAAGAGGATGGACTTGAGTTGCGACTCGAGCAGCGGGCGCTTTTCCTCGATCACCAGGATGGTGTCGAGCCCGTGCGCGAAGGCGCGCACGATCTCGTCCTCCAGCGGCCACACCATGCCGATCTTCAGCACCCGCAGCGCCGCGCCGCGCGCATCGCTGGCGTCGATGCCAAGGCGCTGCAACGCCTGCATGGTATCGGCGTAGGACTTGCCGGCGGTGACGATCCCGACCCTCGCGCCCGTGCCAGGCCACGCCAGGCGGTTGAGCCCGGCCGCCCGCGCGAACTGAACCGCCGCCGGCAGCTTGTGCACGTACAGGCGCTCCTCCGCGGCCGGCGCCATTTCGAAGGCGCGGATATGCAAGGGCCCGTTGGCGTCAGGCAACGCGCCCAACGGCTCGTGCTGCCCCACGTCGACTTCGCCGGCGGACTCCACCACGTCGGTCACCAGCTTCATGCCAACCCAGCATCCGGTGCGCCGCGACATCTCGATGCCCCGCAGGCCGAAGTCGATGATGTCCTGCACATTGGCCGGATACAGCACCGGTATGCCCGCAGCGATCAGCGAGAAATCCGACTGGTGGGCGGTAGTCGACGACTTGGCGCTATGGTCGTCTCCCGCCAGCACCAGCACGCCGCCGGATGCGCTGGTGCCGGCCAGGTTGCCGTGCTTGAGCGGGTCGCCGCTGCGATCCACGCCCGGCCCCTTGCCATACCAGATGCCAAACACGCCATCCACCGTGGCACCGGGAAAGGTGCCGACGTACTGCGTGCCCCACACGGCGGTGGCGGCCAGGTCCTCGTTGACGCCGGGCTGGAAGCGCACGTTCGCGGCCTGCAACAACGGCTGGATGCGCCACAGCTCCATGTCCAGCCGGCCCAGCGGCGAGCCACGGTAGCCGGAGATGAAGCCTCCGGTGTTCTTGCCGAAGCGGGCATCGATGCGGCGCTGGTCCAGCGCGATGCGCAGGATCGCCTGGTTGCCGGTGAGGAACACCTTGCCGGCCGGCTGCTCGAACCGGTCGTCCAGGCGGGGCGGCTGCAATGCCGCTGCCTCCGTCCGCGCGTTCATGCCGTACCGCCGCTGCGTGCGGTTGCAGGTGCGGTTGCAGTTGCGGTTGCGGTTGCAGGGGCGGTTGCAAGTGCGGTTGCTACCCGGTTGCCGCTAGAGCGCGGAAGAAGACTAGCCGTCATMGAAACAAACTCCGTGATGAATGAACAGAAAAGGCGCCAGGGGCGATCAAAAGCGCTGCGAGTACTGCACGCCAATGCTTTGCTGCCGCGTTGCCAGGGTCTCCTGGCCCGAGACCGTGGCGTTGCCCGAGAGCTGCGTGGCCACGGCCGACCCCAGCGCCGAGCTGCCCGAGGTGGTGTGGGCCGGCGACAAGGAGTAGAAGACCGACCAGGTGGCATTGGAGGCGGTCGCATAGCCCAGCCCGAGCGTGTAGTGCCGGCGGAACGTGGCCGGCGAGGTGACGTTGTTCGCCGTATCCGCATCCGAGTAGGCCGCGCTGTTCAAGGAGACGCCGCCCGACACGTGYCAGGCCGGCGTCACCTGGTAGCGCACGCCGAGCTTGAAGACATTCATGTCCTTCCACCCGTTGCCCGGGCCGCCGCTGCTGCCGCGCAAGGCGGTGCCGTCGAAGGCGCGATTGCCAAGTCCCGACGTGCCCGAG
>NZ_JBFTSF010000560.1:0-1711 GCF_056399905.1 Cupriavidus sp. 01L46 | reverse complement strand
GGATTGCCCGACCGCCGTGCGTTACCCGCGCGGCGCCGGCACGGGCGTGGCGACCGAGGCCGCGCTCACCGCGCTGCCGGTGGGCAAGGGCGAGATGCGCCGCACGGGCGGCGCGCGCGCCGGCCAGCGCGTGGCCTTCCTGGCGTTCGGCTCGATGCTGCATCCGGCGCTGGGCGCGGCCGAGGCGCTCGACGCCTCGGTGGCCAACATGCGCTTCGTCAAGCCGCTCGACGAAGCGCTTGTGAAGAAGCTCGCGAGCGAGCATGACTACCTCGTCACCGTCGAAGAAGGTTGCGTGATGGGCGGCGCCGGCAGCGCGGTGCTCGAAGCGCTGGCCGCCGCCGGCATCGCCATGCCGGTGCTGCAGCTCGGCCTGCCCGACCGCTTCGTCGATCATGGCGACCCGGCCTTCCTGCTGTCGCAATGCGGGCTGGACGCCAAGGGCATCGAGCAATCGGTGCGCGAGCGCTTCAACCTGGCCCAGCCTGCTGTCGCCACCCGCGCGGCCTGAGCCAACGGCGCGCCCGCGGCTTGCGGGCGCGCCGGTTTCCTGATGGCTTCCTGATGCCATCACCCGTGCCCCCCGTACGGGTATCGCCCCGCGCGTGGGCAGTCAAAGGCAAATTCCCTTAGAATCCGAGGTTCTGTGTTCGCAGCTGCGGGAAGCCATCGGCTTTGCCATCCCCGCGGTTTCACACTCGTTGCGCGGCAAGGTTGACTGCGAAAAATGCCGCGACCGTAGAGGAAACCTGATCGATATGAATGACATCAATCCCGCCTTTGTGATGCCCGACGTGCAGTCGAGCCTCGATACCCGCCAGATCCCMATCCAGCGGGTTGGCGTGAAGGGCGTGCGTTACCCCCTGACGCTGAAGACGCCGGCCGGCGCACTGGCTACCGTTGGCACCTTCAATCTCGACGTGCACCTGCCTGCCGACCAGAAGGGCACGCACATGTCGCGTTTCGTGGCCTTGCTGGAAGAAGAGCGCGAGCCGCTGGAACTGGCGAGCTTCCGCACGTTGCTCGACAAGATGCTGGTCAAGCTGGAAGCCGAGGCTGGCCGCATCGAAGTCACCTTCCCGTACTTCATCAACAAGATCGCGCCGGTATCCGGCGTGCAATCGTTGATGGACTATGAAGTCACGCTGATCGGCGAAGTGCGCAACGGCGCGACCAAAGTCTTCCTGAAAGCTCTGGTTCCGGTCACCAGCCTGTGCCCGTGCTCGAAGAAGATCTCGCAGTACGGCGCGCACAACCAGCGCTCGCACATCACCATGAACGTCGAGCTGGCGGCCGACCTGCCGGTCGAGGCGCTGGTGCGCATGGCCGAGGAAGAAGCCTCGTGCGAGCTGTGGGGCCTGCTCAAGCGCCCGGATGAGAAGTTTGTCACCGAGCGCGCTTACGAGAACCCCAAGTTCGTCGAGGACCTGGTGCGCGATATCGCCATGCGCCTGAATGCGGACGATCGCATCGTGGCCTATGTGCTGGAGKCCGAGAACTTCGAGTCCATCCACAATCACAGCGCCTATGCCGTGATCGAGCGCGACAAGCGCGCGCAGTAATCCCGCCATGCCTCAGTAAAAAAGCCACCGTGAGGTGTAATGCCGTTCAGTTAAGGTCCCTATTGAGGAAGCGAACGGCATAGCGTGAAGGGCGGGACTTGACGACCCGGTCGMATGAGCGACCGGGTCGTTTCACATTGGGCAGCGAC
>NZ_JBFTSF010000559.1:0-2582 GCF_056399905.1 Cupriavidus sp. 01L46 | reverse complement strand
GGCAGCGACGGATCGGTGACCGAGCTGTTGATTTCGGGGGCAAACAGATCGTCGATGCCCTGGCCGGACGGCCCGTTGAGGATCTCGTAGGCGGCGTGCTTGTCTGACCAGGCGGTGCGCAGTCCATGCTTGTGCGCGACCTCGAAGATCGTGTTGACCTTGAGATACTGATGCGGATAAACCGGCTGGCAGGTCTGCGCTGAGACCGGCAGCAAGGCCGGGTTGATCAGGTCTTGCGGGTGCCCGGTCAGCTGCGAAATCCTGGAGAAATCCGAGTACAGGCCGGGGATGCCTTGCCCGCTGTCCAGCCGGTTCAGGTCTTTCGCAATCACTTCTGCGTAATACACTTCAGCGCCAGGCTTGGTGCTGCGGCAACTGGCTGCCGTGGTGCCGGCCGGCAGCAGGCTGCGGCTGTAGGCGTCGTCGTAGTAGATGCCGGTGGTCCTGGGGTTGCCACCCGTGGCCTGGCCAACCATGCCGGGGAAAGAGTCCGAGGGGAACGGCGTTTGCGCATTCCGGTAGGCAACGCCATGGCGGACCAGTTGCGCAAGGGTGGAAGCCGGATTTGCGTTGACGAACCAGTCCAGGTCGGCCTGATGCAGGCCATCGACCGAAACCAGCAGCACATGCTTGGCACGCGGCTGACGGGCGTCGTCGTCCGCGCGTGCGGACGTGGCCAGTCCGCATGACAGCGACAGCGCCACCGCCAGGGTAAGCCTTTTTGTTGCTCGCATGATATCTCCTCGAATGACTGCCACAGGGCAGCCGGGAGACGCTATCAACCGCCCATGTCCGATCGGTGTCAGCGAATGGCCGGAGAGGTAACAAATTGTATGATCCAGGCCGGCAACCAGCGCGCCATCCGTGTACGGGTCAAACTTGCCGGCACGTGCGCCATCGGAGTAGGCATCGAATCCGCGAGCCGGCGTAGCCGAGACACCCGAGCGGTCGAGGCCGGCGATGCGGGCGCCTTCGGTGAAGGTATCCAGCTTGCCGCTGCGTGCGCCGTTGGTGAAGGCGTCGGTTGCGCGGAAGTCGTAGCCGTACTTGTCGGCGGGCACCGAGGTGCGGAATTCATAGCCGTACTTGTCGCCGGCAAGGGTGTCCTTGGCGGAAGCGGCCTGGGCGGCGCCGATGGCGGCGAGCGACAACACGAGGGTGGAAGCGAGCTTGAGGGCGAAGGTCTTGGTCATGATGTTCTCCAGTATCTTAAAATTCGTTGAATTTCATTGATTGTTCGCTGCGACTGCCAGAACGTTGCTTTGTTTATGCGCGCCGTCCATGTAACGAACTATAGGAGAGCCATCGATGCGTTAGACTAGTCTTATCCGGATTGTTTATTCAGAATTTTTGAACTAGCGTCTGCGGCATCAGGTGGCTGGCAGCGCTCAACGCTCAGCGCTGACGGCCCCGGCTCGCAAGCCGGATCTCCGGATCTCCGGGTTTCCGGCTCCCGCATTTTCCAAGGCGCCCGGCCGCGTGTTGCCCTGGATAGCCTGCATGGCGCGGCCGGGCCGCACCTGACGTCTCTCGATCCCGAGCATTTCGTGGAAAACGACCTTCCGCGCTTGAGCCAGAGAAAATACGCGGCGTGTGGCGAAGAGAGCGTTGTATTCAAAATCGAGGAGCACCGTGGCTACACGCTCGAACACGTTGGCGCATTTGGCAAGCCGCAGACGTTTTACCCCGCGAAGTCACTGTGGCTTACCTTGGAGGATCTCCAGGTCGTCCCAGAACTAGAGCCAGCCGGAGGCGCAACGCAATCGACGCTTGCTACCTACATCCACGGGACCGCGCGCTTCGACGATTGTCGCGTGTCCATCATGGGTGAATCCGAGAGCGGCACGCGTACGGTCCAGATCTCCTTCGCCGCTCGCGAAATCGGCGTGGCAGACCAGCAAGGCCTTCGCGAATGGCAAGAAGCGCTTGGCATTGCCTTCTCCAACGCGCCGCTTGGCACAGCAAGGTTTGGCTACAACCGCCCTGACCGCGAGATGCAGGAACCGGATCAGTGGTGGGCGTCGTGCCACGTGCCAGAAAGCAGCCTGCAAGCGCTTTGCAAGCGCTTTGCAAGCGCTTTGCGAGGGCGTTGAGAGCGGCCGGCTCACCGCCGTCAAGGTCGGGCTATGCCTGCGCAATGTTTACATGTCCGACCAGGGTATGGCTGCGCTGCCTGGGGAGGCATGCTTGTTCCTCAGGCCCGGCAAGAGCGATATCACCGTGGAGTCGCCGGAAATCGCAAGCGGATATGTTGTTCATCTCTCGCTGGATCTTGCGAAAGTCAGCTTGCGCCGGCTCGAAGAAGAACAGGGTTCGCACGAGGTGCCGTCGCTTCAAGAGCCGATAAACCCCACCGAGGCAGATGCCATTGGCGTACTGGTGGAGAAGCTCGGCAAGCTGGTCGCAAGCTTGAAATGGCTGGCGGCGCTTGTCGCTCTCCTGGTTATCGTTTTTGCATTGAAAAGCCGATGATCGAGAGCGTGTCGCATATTGCGTAATGGCTCAAGAAAAGCAGCCGATGTCCAGGCTCTACGGCTTGAGGAGCGGCGTCACCTGCGTCTCAAGCCGCAGCAGATCGATGG
>NZ_JBFTSF010000558.1:0-1751 GCF_056399905.1 Cupriavidus sp. 01L46 | reverse complement strand
ATTCAGCCCGGTCCAGTTCCACTGGGTGGGTTAGCCGGATCGTGACGGTGTAGAGGTCTCCCAATCGCTCAACCGCCTCGAACGACACCACCGACAGTTCCGCCGCGCTGGCCGCGCGAGGCACGTCCAGATGATAGGCCTGGCGCCCGGGCAGCCTTGCGCCGTATGTCTCGAATTCGTCGATCACGCCCATGTCTTCTCCGTTGTCACGCCTGCCGCTTCGCGGCAAATTTCATCGCGGATTGGTTGCGCACGCCGGGAACGACAGGTGACTTGATRCTTGGCATCGCAGCGCACCATGCAACCACGTCTATTCGAAATGCGGGCTGCAAAACGCTGTGCGCTTGGCGCTCCGGCCCGATTCGGTAGACATGCTACTGGGTGAGTGCGGAAAGGATCAATCGGACGTGTCCTATTCTTTGAAGAAATTTAAAAAAATTTCTTGTTATGGATCACGGTGTATTCGCAATGTCAACGATGGAAGCTGAGACTGCAGTAAGGCGGCAGCTCGTGAAGTGATAACGGAATACCCGTGGCTATTCGAAAATCGGAATGCAAAAATTGCCGGGAAATTTCTCGATCTGCTCCGGTTAGGCAGGCATACCGCCCGGTAATTTCCGCAATGAATATTCGGAAATTTCCTATTATTCAATGGATTTCGATGGGCCGCGCCGGGCACCCGCAGAAGGTATGCCTGGCGTGCGCCGCCGCGGGCGTTCCGTTGTTCATCCGGATCCGTCGTGGTCTTCGCTCCGTTGTTGACTCGTCCTATTTATCTCAACGGGCATCCATGCTATTAGCCACGGCGGCACGCCGCACGGATCGTTGCCGCGAGCATTGGGAATGCGTTGAACTATGCGCTTGGCCCGCGGTGGGCACGGTGCATGTTGCCGCAGGCGACCGGGCGGTACCCCACATTGCCGTCGTCCTCACAATCGCCCCAACCTCTGCAATAGCGCTACACTGAAAACGAGACAACCCTCCGGAGCGCCATGATGGACGCCGATGGCCCTCAACGCACCTTTCGTGGTCTTCCCCTGACCCCGGAACAGGATGCGGAAATCAGGCACTACATCAAGAGGAAAAAGCAGCGCAGTGCGCCATGGGATACACCTGAGCTAGCCGCCATGCTCGCGGACATGCTGAGGCCGCCAAGCGTTGAGGACGATGACATCGAGTCCCCCGCCGAAGAAGCCAACGCGGACGCTGAGCGCGCGGCGGCTTCGGTGGACGAGGCCATGGATCCGATCGAGGCCGGCGAGGAGCGGATGGCGGCCAGGGAAGCCGAGGCGATGAAGGGCCCCAAGCATTGACATGCAGGTGCAGCGTGCGCATTACGGCTCCATGAGCCGGGACGCGCACAAAAGAAGGCAGCCCCCAGTGCAACGACTGGAACACAAGAATAAAGGGCATAGCATGGCGACCGTCGCGACATTCGAAATCGGGTACACGCAGTTTCTCGATCCACAAGGTGAGCCGACCCAAGCGCTGCCTGCATTTGCGCTCGATCCCGAGGCCCTTTTCCCGCTCTACCGGGCCATGGTGCTCACACGCCAGTTCGACCTCAAGGCCATTGCGCTGCAGCGCACCGGCCAGATCGGCACGTTCGCCTCAGCGCTTGGCCAGGAGGCCGTCGGCGTCGGCGTTGCCAGCGCCATGCGCGCGCAAGACGTGCTCGTGCCGTCCTACCGCGATCACGCCGCGCAGTTCCAACGCGGCGTCTCCATGACCGAGAGCCTGCTGTATTGGGG
>NZ_JBFTSF010000557.1:0-1772 GCF_056399905.1 Cupriavidus sp. 01L46 | reverse complement strand
ATCTAGCATCCTTTCCCGGCCGGGCTGGTAATCAGCAAGGCGCGGAAGTCGTTGACGTTGGTAAGGGTCGGGCCCGTGACGATGGCGTCGCCAAGCGCCTCGAAGAAGGTGTGTGCGTCGTTGTTGGCGAGAAAGGCATGCGGCGCCATCTCCCTTTGCCAGCCTCGCGAGAGTGTCGTGGGGTCGGCGTATGCGCCCGCGATCTCTTCGATGCCATCCACGCCATCCGTGTCGGCGGCCAGCGCAAAGACATTCGGATGGCCGTCCAGCGCAATGGCCAGGGAAAGCAGGAATTCCACGTTGCGCCCGCCGCGGCCATCGCCTTTGACCGTGACGGTGGTCTCGCCCCCTGACAGAAGCACGCACGGAAGCCGGAATGGCTCCGTTCCCTGCGCGGCCTGGAAGGCGATGCCGGCCATCACCTTGCCGACGTCGGTGGCCTCGCCTTCGATACGATCCCCCAGTACATAGGGCTGGATGCCCGCGGCCGCCGCTTCCTGCGCCGCGGCGGCAAGGGAGATGGCGGGCGTCGCGATCATGCGCACCTCGCTGCGGGCAAGCCGTTCGTCGCCGGGCTTGACGGACTCCCCGCTGCCGGACGCCAGCAGACGCTCTGCGCTGGCCGGGAGCGAGATCCCGTAGCGCCGGATGATATCCAGGGCGTCCTGGCACGTCGTCGCGTCGCATACCGTCGGCCCGGATGCGATATTGACCGGGTCGTCGCCAGGTACATCTGAAATCAGCAACGTCACGACGCGAGCCGGATGGCATGCAGCGGCAAGCCTTCCGCCTTTAATACCGGAGAGATGCCGTCGCACACAGTTCATTTCCGAGATGGTCGCGCCGCTGGCCAGCAGCGCCTGGTTGACGGCGCGCTTTTCCTCCAGGCTTATCCCAGCCAGCGGAAGGCTAAGCAGCGAGGATCCGCCGCCGGATACCAGGCAGATGACCAGATCGTCCGGGCACAGCCCCGAGACCATGTCCAGCATGCGAACCGCGGCACGCTGGCCAGCCGCGTCGGGTACCGGATGCCCGGCTTCGACGACCTCGATGCGCGAGGTCGGCGCGGCGTGGCCGTACCGCGTCACGACCAGGCCAGCGAGTGGGCCTGGCCACGCCTGTTCCAGCGCCCGGGCCATGCTGGCGGCGGCCTTGCCGGCCCCCACGACGATGGTGCGGCCGACAGGCGGCTCGGGTAATGCGCTCGCCAGGCAGTCTTGCGGGTCCGCCGCGGATACGGCAGTCCGGAAAAGCGACTCCAGGAATGCACGGGGGGTGTCAATGCTGAGGTGTTTCACGATGCGCTACCTGTTTCTGTTTGCGTTCCGGTTTCAAGCGCTCTTGCGGGCGTTGGCGGCATAGTTCGGCTGCAACGGCACCAGCGGGATCGGTTCCGGCGCGACTCCCTCGTAGAGTTGCTCCAGGTCCTCGGGGCCGACTTCGCCATTGAGGACGCGTTGGACGCGGTCCTCGTCGAGTGCGCCGACCCACTTGGCAATCGCCATGGTCGCAACCGCGTTGCCGATGGTGTTGGTGATGGCGCGCGCCTCCGACATGAAGCGGTCCACTCCAAGCAGGAGCACCATGCCAGCCACCGGAATCTTCCCCAGCGACGCGAGCGTCGCCGCCAGGGTGATGAAGCCCGAGCCGGTGATGCCCGCGGAACCCTTCGAAGTCAGCAGCAGCACGCCCAGGACGACGAACTGGTCGGTGAGGGTCAATGGCGTGTTGGTTGCCTGTGCGATAAAGAACGCTGCCATGGTGTAGTAGAT
>NZ_JBFTSF010000556.1:0-1799 GCF_056399905.1 Cupriavidus sp. 01L46 | reverse complement strand
GCCTTAAGGCGATACTCAGACATGGGTCCCTCTTTTCCGCTCTTTTCGCCGAATCCCGAGGCGCCCCATACGGCCTAGGTAAACCTTGACGGCTCGCTTCGCRTCGCGCKTGGGTGTTTCCCGCCCCTTCGGGCGGGAAACACGGCTACCACAATGGGTTGATCTTGCCGCTGGTTGGCTCCCYTCTCCCRCTTGCGGGAGAGGGGGAGAGGGCGGGCGCTTGCAGGAACCAGGCCATTCACATACCAGCAGGTTGGGATTGTCAGCTCAGCTTGATCTGCGCCTCGCGGATCAGCGCGCCCCATTTGGCGTGTTCGGCGCGGATGTGGGCAGCAAATTGCGGGGAGGTCTGGGGTGTGGGCACGCTGCCTTCCTGGGCTAGCTTTTGCTGCACGTCCGCGCGCGCGAGCACCTTGATGGTCGCAGCGCTGAGGCGCGTGGTGACGTCGGCCGGCAGGCCGGCGGGGCCGACCAGGCCCAGCCAGGTGGCGGCTTCGAAACCGGCGAATCCTTGCTCGGCCACCGTTGGCACGGATGGCAGCGAGGAGAGGCGCTTGGCCGAAGTCACCGCTAGCGCGCGGATCTTGCCGGCGGATAGCTGCGGCATGACGGAGACGGCGTTGCCAAAGTAGGCGTCCACCTGCCCGCCGAGCAGGTCGGTCATGGCCGGGCCGGCACCCTTGTAGGGCACCTGCAGCACCCGCACGAGCGCGCGCCGTGCCAGCATCTCGCCGGCCAGGTGGCCCACGGTGCCGTTGCCGGCCTGCGCGATGCCGATGTCGCCGTTGTGCGCCTTGGCCGCCTTGATGAAGTCGGCCAGCGTGTGCAGCGGGGAATCCTGGCGTACCACCAGCACCACGGGCTGTTCCGCCACGCCGACAATGGGCGTGAAATCCTTCAGCGGATCGAACGGCATCTTCGGGTACAGCGCGGGGTTGATCGCCAGGTTGGCGGCGTGGCCCATGCCGATGGTGTAGCCGTCCGGCGCGGCCTTGGCTACCGCGTCCAGGCCGATGTTGCCGCCAGCGCCCGGCTTGTTGTCGATGACCAGCGTCCACTGGTCGGTCAGGGTCAGCTTCTCGGCGATCAGGCGCGAGGTGATGTCGGTGCCGCCGCCCGGCGGGAAGGGCACGACGAGGCGGATCGGCTTTTGTGGCCACGGGCCTTGCGCGCGGGACAAGCCGGCGGCCATCAGCGTCATGGCGGCGCTGGCCTGCAGGAAATGGCGTCGTTGCATGTTTTGTCTCCTGTTTTTCCAGCTACCCCTGCGGGGGTGCCCTGCCGCATTCAGACCGGTAGTCCCTTGGCACGCAGTGCCGCATCGAAGCGCTCGGGGTCCGAGGTGCCGGCGGCGTTGTCGGCGCGGATCTTGGCTTCCTTCTGCAGGTGGGCGCGGGTGCGCTGCAGGATGTCGGCGGCTTCGGTGGCCGGCACCGCGATCACGCCGTCCGCGTCGCCCACGATCAGGTCACCTGGCATCACGGCCATGCCGGCGCATGACACCGGCACGTTGACCGCGCCCGGGCCGTCCTTGCTCGGGCCGCGGTGGGTGTGGCCGCGCGCGAAGATGGGCATGCCGTCTTCGGCCCACTCCAGCACGTCGCGCACGGCACCATCGATCACCAGCCCGCCGAGTTGCTTGGCCACGCACGTGGTGCGCATCAGGCCGCCAACCAGCGCTTGCGTGATGTCGCCACCGCCGTCGATGACCATCACATCGCCGGGGCGGACCATCATCAGCGCCTTGTGAATCATCAGGTTGTCGCCCGGGCGCACGCGCACGGTCACGGCCCACGGCC
>NZ_JBFTSF010000555.1:0-1808 GCF_056399905.1 Cupriavidus sp. 01L46 | reverse complement strand
GCCTTCCATGGCCAGGCTCAGGCGTTTCAGGCCATCGATGGCGGTGAGGATCTCGGCCTCGGAGGCATTCATCACCGGTGAGCGCGCGGTCTTCTGGTTGCAGCCGGATGCCAGTGCGTTGAGCGACAGCGGATAGGTGTCCGGCACCGTGTGCTGCTTTTCGACCAGCACGGCCAGCACGCGCCCTTCAAGCTGCGTCAGGGAACGGATGGCCGGGCGTGCGGGGGTGTCGGGATTGGGATTCATGAGTGGTATCGCTAGGTGAAGCTGCTTGCCCCGGGCCGGTCCGCGGATCCGCGGATCCGCTGATCGTGGGTCGGCCGGAGGCGCTTTGTTTGGTGGGCATATGATATCCGCTCAGGGGGCGGGGCAATGTGAGTTTGCGTGAACCTGGCGCCCGTGTGGCGCGCCCCTAAGGGTTGCCGGCCTCCCGCAGGGCATCGGCGATCAAGGCGACCGCCGGCGCAACTGCCGCATCCCGCTGGGTAATCAACACCATCCGCCCGGAGGCGAACGGCGTGCGCAGGCGCACCTGGTGCACCATGGACGTCTGCGCGTAGTGGCGCACGGCGCTGGCCGGCGCAATCGTCAGGAAGCCACTCGCGGCAACCATCGACAAGCTGCTGTGAAATGAGATCGATTCGATATGCGGCACGGGCGGCAACTGACCGCTATCGAGAAACGGCTGCTCGAAGATCTCCCGCGTGTGGGTGCCGCGCGGCGGCAGGATCCAAGGCCCTTCATGCAGTGCCGGCAGGCTTACCTCGCGGCGCCTGGCCAAGGGGTGGTCCCGCGCGCAGGCAATGGCCAGGTGTTCGTCCCATAGCGGCGTGATGGCCAGCCGTTCCCGCGATTGCGCGGGATGACTGGTTTCCAGCCGGCCTATGACACAGTCGAGCTCGCCACCGGCGAGCAGCCCGAGCAGGCCGCTGACGGTGTGCTCCCTTACCTGCAAGCGCGGCAGCACACCCTGCCGGCTCAGCGTGGCGATCAGCCTTGGCAGCACGTTGACCCCGACCAGCGGCAGCACGCCCATGCGCACCAGCGGGATCTCCGGGCGGGCCGCCAGGGCCTCGCTGGCCGCGTCCAGCGCGCCCAGCGCAATGCGCAGGCGCTCCAGCGCGCGCTCGCCCGCCGGGCTCAGGCGGCCGCCTCGCGTAGTGCGCTCGATCAGCGTGCAGCCGAAAGCTTGCTCCAGCTCCTGCAGCATCTTGGTCACCGCCGGCTGGCTGATGTGCATGACCTCGGCGGCAGCGGTCAGGGAGCCGGTTCGCGCCACCAGGTCCAGCAGCCGCAGATGGCGGATACGCAGGCGGTCGATCCGGTTCGGATGGGCGGCGCTCGGCGCAGCCACGCGCGAAGGGGAAACCATTGCCATAACCAATCCTGATGGATTCATAAGAACTGGATCATTGTCTCGAATGATGGCGCGGCGTGACAATCGGGCAAAACCAGAAAGGAGACCTGAGATGCCTGCATCCACCCGCCGCACGCGCCGCCTGATGCTGCGGACCCTGCTGACGCTGCCCGTTGCGGCAGCATCCGGCCTGCCGGCTTCGGCGTTTGCCGCGGACGACTACCCCAGCCGCCCGATTCGCCTGGTGGTGCCGTATGCCGCTGGCGGCGGCCCGGATATCCAGGCGCGCAAGCTGGCCGAAGTGCTGGGCAGGGAGCTTGGCCAGCCCATCGTGGTGGAGAACAAGGTGGGCGCGGCAGGCATCCTTGCTGCCGAATCCGTGGCGCAGCAGCCGGCCGATGGCTACACCGTGCTGCTGGGCGCCTCCACCCATGTCGCGCAGAAGCTCTTG
>NZ_JBFTSF010000554.1:0-1843 GCF_056399905.1 Cupriavidus sp. 01L46 | reverse complement strand
GCTCGAACTCGTAACCGATCGCTTTGTTGGTACGATCAAAACGATTGTCGTAGCCGGCGATGTTGACACCTGGGTTGACCTGCCCCAGCGATCCCGGGGATTGCAGTTGATTGGGGAAGGCGTATTGCTGATTGTCCTTCTGGTAGCGTGCCAGCAATGTCAGCCTGGTGTCTGCGCTTGGTTGCCAGGTCAACGCAGGGGCGATGTACAGCCGCTTGTCCTGGTCATGGTCCAGCCGGGTGTTCGACTCCCTGCCCAGCATCGTGAGCCGGTACGTCCAGGTACCCGCGGCGTCGATCGCGCCGCCAAAATCGCCCTTGATTTGCTTGCGGTCATAGCTGCCGTACTCCACGCCGATCTCGCGAATGGTCTCCGCGGTCGGGCGCTTGCTGACGACGTTGACCAGGCCGCCCGGGGGGACTTGTCCGTATAGGACAGACGCAGGCCCGCGCAGCACCTCGACGCGTTCAAGCCCGTATGGCTCGATCGCGGTAGCAAAGGTGCGCCCTGAATTGCGAAGCCCGTCCAGAAAGATCCCGGTGTCCTCAATCGTGAAGCCGCGCAACAAGGAGGAATCATCGCTGCCCAGGGATCGTTGGTTGGGGGTGACGCCGGCGGTGTAGCGCAGCGTTTCATCCAGCGACTCCGCTTTTCGGTCCCCGATTTCATCGGCCGTAATCACGGAGACGGACTGCGGATCCTCAAGCAAAGACGTATCGGTTTTGGTGGCGGTGGCGCTGCGCCTGGCGACATAGCCGTTCACCGGCCCCCAGGCGCTCTCCTGCCCTGCACTGGCCATCACTGTTACCGCGGGCAATGTCGAGGCGTTCGCTTCGGCCGCGGTGGGAGCCGCCGCGGGGCCAGCCCGCAAAGAGTAGGTGCCGTTGGCTCCGCGAACAACTTGCAGCCCCTGCCCGCGCAACAGTTCTGCAAATCCATCTTGTACCGTAAAGCTCCCTGCAAGGCCCCCGCTGGCCCTGCCTTGAATCAGCGCAGCGTCCACCGACAACTCCACGCCCGCCGTTCTGGCAAAGCTTGTCAGCGCCAGGCCCAGCGAGCCTGCCGGGATGTTGTAGACGCGCTTGGGTTCCGCCATGCGCTGACCTGTCGGCTGAGCATGCGCTGAAGGAGCCGCGATAGCCTGGACGCCAAGCGCCAGCCCTATCAAGAGTGACACCCGGGCCGCTGTGGCGGTAGTCGTTATCTGGAGCACAGGGGCGCGGCGGCCAGCTCTGCGTGCCAGTTGTGAGGGAGCCTGATTCTGTTTTTGGCGACATGCCATGGTGAAGGCCTTTCGGTTCGGAAGATTTGTGCTGCTCATTACGTCTTCCGAACGAGAAGGCAAAAACCGCAATGCCACTCCCCAAGAAATTTGTAACAGTGGGCGGAATGACGAACCAGGCGCCATCGGAACCATCGCCACGCCTGGCGCGAGGCGCTGGCGTGCCTACCTAGCCCGAACCGTCACCCAGTAGCGCGTCCGGTAGATAACCTCGACCGGTAAACCCAAGGTCAGGTTGAGCAACGCCCGGTCGGTGTCAGGCAGCGAGAACACCCCGGTCACCCTAAGGCTGGCGATAGACGGGTCGCAGTGCAGCAGGCCTGGCCGGTAGCGGCCAAGTTCAGCCAGGAAATCCGCGACGCGCATGTTGTCCGCCACCAGCGTGCCGCTGGCCCATGCAGCAGCGCTCTCCTGCCCCGCCACGGGAGGTTCGGCCTGATCGGTGGCGAACACCGTACGCTGCCCGGCACTCACCCTGACGGCATCTGCGGCGCGCGTGGGGTGTACGTCAACAGCGCCTTCGAACACGGCCACGCGTGAGACATCGGCGTCCTGTCGTAC
>NZ_JBFTSF010000553.1:0-1844 GCF_056399905.1 Cupriavidus sp. 01L46 | reverse complement strand
GCGCGAAGGCATCGAGGCCGCGCCGCACTTGTCGTGCGTGGGGTCCTCGCGCGAGAGCATCCGCGAGATCCTCAAGACTTACCGCGAAGGCGGCATCCGCCATATCGTCGCGCTGCGCGGCGACATGCCGTCGGGCATGGGCGAGATCGGCGAGTTCCGCTATGCCAACGAGCTGGTGGAGTTCATCCGCGCCGAGACCGGCGACTGGTTCAACATTGAGGTGGCGGCTTATCCCGAGTACCACCCGCAGGCCAAGTCGCCCCGCCACGATCTCGAGAATTTCGTGCGCAAGGTCAAGGCCGGCGCCGACTCGGCCATCACCCAGTACTTCTTCAACGCCGATGCGTACTTCCGTTTCGTCGAGGATGTGCGCGCCATGGGCGTGGACGTGCCGATCGTGCCGGGCATCATGCCGATCACCAATTCCTCGCAGCTGATGCGCTTCTCCGAGATGTGCGGCGCCGAAGTGCCGCGCTGGGTGGCCAAGCGGCTGGAAGGCTTCGGCGATGACCGCGAGTCGATCCGCGCCTTTGGCCTGGATGTGGTCACCGCGCTGTGCGAGCGCCTGCTGGCCGCCGGCGTGCCGGGGCTGCATTTCTATACGCTCAACACGGCCAGCGCGACCAAAGCCATTTGGCAGCGCCTGAAGCTCTAAGGCATGCCCCCGCACCAGAGCGCCATGCCAGCCCGCCGTCCCGATCCCTTCATCGACCATCTGCTCGAACTGCTGGAGCCGCTGGCGGCGCGCATCGGCCCGATCACCACGCGCCGCATGTTTGGCGGCCACGCCCTGTACTACGACGGCCTGGTGTTCGCGCTGGTGCTGGGCGGGCGCTGTTACCTGAAAGTGGACGGCCAGACGCGCGGGGGCTTCGAGGCCGAGGGCGGCGAGCCGTTCCGCTACAGCCGCAGCGGCCGCGAGATCTCCATACAGCATTACCTGAGCGCTCCACCMGCCTGCCTGGAGTCGGCCGAAGCCATGACGGCCTGGGCGCGGCTTTCCGTGGAATCCGCGCTGCGGCTGGCCAACCAGGCGGGCTGAGGCGCTGCGGGCAGTGGCATACTTTGGCCCATGGCCACCGACCCCGCCACCGTCACCGCCACGTTTCGTTTCTACGAGGAACTGAACGATTTCCTGCCGCGCGCGCAGCGCGGCCGGGATTGCGTGTGCGCCTGCGCGCGCGCCGCCACCGTCAAGCACATGATCGAAGCGCTGGGCGTGCCGCACACCGAGGTGGAGCTGATCCTGGTGAACGGCGAGTCATGCGGCTTCGAGCGCCTGCTGCAGGATGGCGACCGCGTCTCCGTTTATCCCCAGTTCGAAGCCTTCGACGTCACACCGCTGCTGCGCGTGCGCGCCGAGCCGCTGCGCGCGACCCGCTTCGTTGCCGACGCCCACCTGGGCGGGCTGGCGCACCTGCTGCGCCTGACCGGCTTCGACACGCTTTACGACAACCATTACGCCGATAGCGAGATCGAAGCCATCGCCATGCGCGAGGGCCGCATTGTGCTCACGCGGGACCGCGAGCTGCTCAAGCGGCGCGGAGTCACCCATGGCTGCTACGTGCGCGCCATCAAGGCCACGCCGCAACTGCGGGAGATCTTCGCGCGGCTCGACCTGGCCCGTAGCGCGCGGCCGTTCTCGCTGTGCCTGGACTGCAATGTGCCGCTGCGGGCGATCGACAAAACCGCGGTCGACGGCCGCGTGCCGCCAGGCGTGCTCGCGCGCCAGGAGCGGTTCGTGACTTGCGATTGCTGCCAGCGCGTGTTTTGGGAGGGATCGCATTGGCGGCATATGCGGGATTTGGTGGAGGAGTTGGTGGCTGGGGGGCGTTGTTTGTAGT
>NZ_JBFTSF010000552.1:0-1903 GCF_056399905.1 Cupriavidus sp. 01L46 | reverse complement strand
ATCCACAACGCACCCTTCGACCTTGGCTTCCTCGACATGGAGTTCAAGCTTGTCGGGCTGCCGCCGTTTCGCGAGCACGCTGGCAATGTGATCGACACCCTGCGCGAAGCCCGCCAGATGTTCCCCGGCAAGCGCAACTCGCTGGACGCCCTGTGCGACCGCCTCGGCGTCAGCAACGCCCACCGCACCCTGCACGGCGCATTGCTCGATGCCGAACTGCTGGCGGAGGTCTACCTCGCCATGACACGCGGCCAGAACTCGCTGGTGATCGACATGCTCGATGGCGGCGGCGCCGAGAGCGACGCGGTGGCCGCCACCGACCTCTCCCGCCTCGATCTGCCCGTGCTGATGGCCAGCGAAGAGGAAGCCACCGCCCACCTCGCGGTGCTCAAGCAGCTGGAAAAGGCGAGCGGCGGCAGGGTCGTATGGAAGGAAGCACCGCCGGCGACGGAAGCGGCATAGACGGGACAGGATTGCCGCCCGCAAGCAGCCAACGGATTTTTTGCAGAAATTTCCAGGAAGGGCTTTACAAGATACAACGGCGCTGACATAATCTTGTTTCTCTGCAGCACAGCAGCAACAGCGCAGCAGCAGGGGTGGTTAGCTCAGCGGTAGAGCACTGCCTTCACACGGCAGGGGTCACAGGTTCAATCCCTGTACCACCCACCAAATTAGTGGCTAGCAACTGCCTACGTTGCCGAGAAACCCAGACAGCGAAAGCTCTCTGGGTTTTTTGTTGCCCTTGTTGCCCGGCATCAGCGCAACGCGCGCAATCGAGACTCAGCATCCCTGCCTTGGCACGGAGCGAGGCCGGGTTGCCCAGGCCGAGAGCGCCAGCTCAGCCAGTCATTAGCCGGTGCCTTGCTGCCAGAGGCAACATGGGCTTCGGCCCCTGCGGCTTCCTTTGGTGCCGACTACGCGGCGTATCCCGGCAGGCCGACAGCGAGCTTGCCTTTTGCCAGCGCGATGCCTCGCTGGACTGCCGCGTGGAAGTCAGCGCTAAGGCCCTCGACGGCGATGGAGCGGCGAAAGAAGTCCGCCCACACGAACTCCGCAAAGGCGGTAGGCGTCTTGGTGTAGCCACCAGCGTCTCGCACATACCCGGCCAGCGACCGATATGGATCGTCGACCAGTTTCTCCAGGTGGTGGGGAACCGCAGCGTAGCTGTGCCGTACGCCGTGTTCGTCCAGGGGATGAACCCATAGGCTCTTGTCCATCTCCACCCAGAAATCAATCTGCGCGCAAGCCGACAGATCGGCCTCCACGGTGAAAAAGCCATTGGTGACGCCGGCCTCCAAGGCCGCCCGCCCGAGATGATGGTGATCGGTAATGTAAAGCTTGCCGCCCGGCCCGTTGACCGCCGGGATCGGATGGGCCTGCAGGAACTCGCGCTGCTCGGCAGGCTTTAGCGAGGCCAKGTGCTTCTTTTTATCCTGCACTTCGATCATGCCCACCGTCAGCTGCGTCGGGTGAAGCTCATGAATCAAGGATTCGCGGACCGCCGACATGTTGCCCTCCTCTCCATATTTCTGCACCAGTTCTGCACGAGTTCTGCACAAGGCAAGATTAGCAGGCATAGCGCCAACAATCGGAACGAATAAGGGGTGGGTGCCGGTGATGCAGTCAAGCCGGAGGCGGGTTTCGCTCGCCGTCAGGTGCGCCGGTAGTGCCGTCGGCAATGCTGGATGGGTCTTCCGCGCGCCTTGGGGTCGCGATGAAAGATGGCCCGGATTGCGAACGCGTACACCCCGACGATCAGCAGGGCGGCGACAAGGAAGGGGAGAACCGGCATGACGGGCTCCGATTGGGCCTGCTCCAACGCTCACCGACCATGGCCGCCACCATGGCCACCACCGTTGTGACCACCGCCTTCGTGACCACCGCCATGGCCCTCCCCATGCCC
>NZ_JBFTSF010000551.1:0-1906 GCF_056399905.1 Cupriavidus sp. 01L46 | reverse complement strand
AAGCAGGACCAGAAGAAGTGGAAGCCGGTGATCGACGCAGCCGGCATCCAGCCGGAGTAAGCGGCAAGCGGCGGCAAGCACACCGGCGCGGCCCGCGAGCCGCGCCGGCGGTAAACCTCAATATGGCGGCACCGGTGCCCACCCTATAATCGGCGCATGGTCTTCCGCCCCACCAGGCGGTCAAAGCAATGTGCCTCATGTCCAGCCGTCCCACCGTTACCTTGAGCGACGTGATGCTGCGCCGCCTCAAGCTCAAGCCCCTGCTGATCTTCGATCGCGTGCTGCAGTCCGGCTCCATCGTGCGGGCAGCGCGCGAGCTGAGCCTGACCCAGCCCGCCGTCACCAAGGCGATCCAGGAGCTGGAAGAAGATCTCGAAGTTCCCCTGTTCGAGCGCACCAACCGCGGCGTGGTGCCAACCAGCTACGGCTTGCTGCTGGGCGAGCGCGTGAAGTCRGTCATCGCCGAGCTGCGCTACCTCACCGACGAGCTCAACAGCTTCCGCTCGGGCGACACCGGCAACGTCATCGTCGGCACGCTGATCTCGGCCTCGGCCCGGCTGCTGCCGCGCACCATCGCGCTGATGAAAACGCGCCGCCCCGGCATCCTGGTGACGGTGCGCGAAGCCCCCACCGACCGCCTCTTCCCCGCCCTTGCCACCGGCGAGCTCGATCTGGTCATCGGCCGCCTGCCGGAGAGCGACCTGCCGCTCGCCCGCATGTTCGCGCTCACGCACACCGCGCTGTACGACACCGCCATGTGCGTGGTGGTGGCGCGCGACAACCCGCTGGCCACCAGCGCCGGCCTGCGCCTGGCMGAACTGGCCGCGCATCCGTGGATCCTGCCGCTGAACGAATCCCCCGCGCGCCTGGCCGCCGAGCGCCTGTTCCTCGACGCCGGCCTGCAGGTGCCCGCCAACCTGGTGGAGTCGCTCTCGCTGCTGACCAATATCGGCCTGATGCAGGATCTCGGCGCCATCGGCCTGATGGCACGCGATGTGGCCGATCATTTCGTGCGCCTCGGGCTGCTGGCCATCCTCGACCTGGGCGATATCGGGCGCTTTGGCACCATCGGCTACTCGGTGCGCACGGACCGCGCGCCCGCACCCGCCGCCGCCCATTTCATCGCCTGCCTGCGTGAAGCCGCCGCGCTGCCGCAAGCGCGCTGAGCGCCCCGAAGCCGGCCACCCTGGCCGCTTCCAGACATGCCATTTTGGAATACCAGGGGCCTTCTTCTTCATTATGCAAGGCCGGGGGGCGCTCCATATACTGGTCCTCGCTGCGCACCCTTCCCCCACCCCGCGCAGCACGGAGACCAACCCGTGCCCAAGCAAAACATTCCACTCATCCGGCACTACATCGACGGCGAGTTCGTCGCCAGCGCCGGCACTTTTCCCGACACCTGCCCGGTCGACGGCCACCTTGTCGCCAACGTGTGCGAAGCCGATGCGGCGCTCGTGGACCGCGCCGTGCAAGCCGCGCGGCGCGCGCTGCAAGGCCCCTGGGGACAACTCGACGTCCAACAGCGCGCCGCGCTGCTGCACCGCATCGCCGACGGCATCGAAGCCCGCTTCGACGCGTTCGTGGCCGCCGAGGTGGAAGACACCGGCCGCCCCGAGCACCAGGCCCGCACGCTGGACGTAGCGCGCGCCGTCACCAACTTGCGCACCTTCGCCGACCTCGCCAAGACCGCCGGCAACGAACTGTACGAGACGCCCACGGCGGATGGCGCAGGCGCGCTCAACTACACGGTGCGCAAGCCCGTGGGCGTGGTCGGCATCATCTCGCCGTGGAACCTGCCGCTGCTGCTGCTGACCTGGAAGGTGGCGCCCGCGCTCGCGTGCGGCAACACCGTGGTGGCCAAGCCATCGGAAGAGACCCCGGCCTCGGCCGCGCTGCTGGCCGAGGT
>NZ_JBFTSF010000550.1:0-1910 GCF_056399905.1 Cupriavidus sp. 01L46 | reverse complement strand
GCGCAGGGCGGTGCAAGGCGCACATTGAGACCGGGCAAGCTGGCGGGTTCGCGCGTAGCATTGGCGACTACGCCGGCTACGCCGACTACGCCGCTACACCATCAGGAAGCCCAGCCATGACCAGCAAGCCCATCAAGATCCCGGGGCCCGATCATCCGATCGTCATCGAAGCGAACCCCGCGCGCGTCGTCGTGACGCTCGGCGGCGCCGTCATTGCCGACACCCGCAACGCGCTCACGCTGCACGAGGCATCCTACCCGGCGGTGCAGTACATTCCGCGCAAGGATGTCGATATGTCGCTGCTGGCGCGCACGGACCACGCCACCTACTGCCCGTACAAAGGCGAGTGCGCTTACTACAGCATCCCCGCGGGCGGTGAGCGATCGGTCAATGCGGTGTGGACTTACGAGGCGCCGTATGCCGCCGTCGAGGCCATCAAGGATCACGTGGCTTTCTACCCCAGCCGCGTCGATGCCATCGTGCAGCAGCAGGGCTAGCCGGTGAACGCCAGCGCGGAGCACTTAGCCGCGCGGCACGTCGTGGACGAACTGCCCGGCGCTTAGCGTGTTGACCTTGTCGCCCGAGATATCCATCAGGATGCGGCTGCGTTCCGGGGACATATACACAGTGATGTACTGGACCGGCCGCGACTCCGGGTCATGCAGCAGGCGCACCAGCTTGAGCAGCGGCGCGCCAACCTCCGTGCGCAGCCAGCCCGCATAGGCGGGGTCGGCCGCCTGGGCCGTGATTTCCTGCACCACGCGGCCAAACTTCACCCCCTGCGCCATCAGGATCTCGTAGAGCGCGTGCTTGCGCAGCGCCGCTGCCGACACGCGCTTGCCCAGCGCGGCGGGAACCCATGCATCCGTCAGCATCACCGGTGTGCCCTTGATGCTGCGCAGGCGCAGCGCGTGCACTGCTTGTTCGCCCGGGGCGAGTTGCAGCAGTTGGGCAATGTCCGCCGGCGGCACGGCCGTGGTCACCTCAAGGACCTCGACGTCCGTCTCCAGC
The DNA here is from genome assembly GCF_056399905.1 of Cupriavidus sp. 01L46. Taxonomy (NCBI): domain Bacteria; kingdom Pseudomonadati; phylum Pseudomonadota; class Betaproteobacteria; order Burkholderiales; family Burkholderiaceae; genus Cupriavidus; species Cupriavidus sp. 01L46. Next base: position 899 of record NZ_JBFTSF010000550.1, on the reverse strand, counting down.
GCAGCTTTGCGCAGGCCGTCGATCACGCTAAGGCTCGGGCTGCTGCGCCCCGCCGGCATGTCCGCCCGCACAAAGGTGCCAAGGCCATGGCGCCGCTCCACCAGCCCAAGCGCCGCCAGCTCGGATAGCGCCCGCCGCACCGTGATGCGCGAGACGCCAAAGCGCTCGCACAGTGCTTCTTCTTTCGGCAAAGCCCCCGTTTCCGCATAGACGCCGCGCGTGATTTCGTCGCGCAGCACGAGAAAGAGCTGCCGGTGCAGTGAGGTGCCGGGCATATGGCCCAGTGGTGTAGGGGAGTCGGTCGTGCGCGGCATGGGGTGGCGGCTGAGTGACGCAGGCAGCATAGCACAACGATTCTGAAGCAAATCCCCCTGTCGTGTTGGGCTCTATTCAGTTGTATTTATAATATAAACACATAAACTTTGGTGGCAAGAAAACCCCCGTTTTCGTTTTCGCCTGCCGCTGGCACAGCGTCTGGCGGCAACGCTGCCCGGCAGCGGGACATGACCGAACCCATCAGCCAGCGCGCCGCGCCGGCACCGCCTGGCGCGCTGGCAATTCATCTTTCATCAGCAGGCGCACCAGGACGGCGCTGAGCAGCGCAACCCCGGCGGCCACGCAAAGAATCCAGGCGAAGCCATCCGCGAAGGCGGTGCGCGCAAGCGGTTCCAGCACGCTGCGCAGCGGTGCTTGCACATCGGCCATCGCGCCGTGCAGGTCGCCGGCAACCACGCGCGGGATGATGTGTGCGGCCATGCCGGGCATCATCTCCGAGCTTTCTTCATGCGCGCGCAGCGCCGTGTCGAATATGGCCTGGGTACGGTAGGCGAGCAGGCCGCCGAGCAAGCCGAAGGACAGCACGATCGCGCTGAACCGCGTGGTGGTGCTGATGCCAGACG
>NZ_JBFTSF010000549.1:0-1920 GCF_056399905.1 Cupriavidus sp. 01L46 | reverse complement strand
ATACTGCTGAACTCGCCCATGACTAACGTCTCCTCGAATCCCGACGACTCGCTGCTGCCAGGCCCGATACTGATCGTCGAAGACGATCCGCTGACGCAGATGCGCTTGCGCGATTTGCTGATGTCGCTGGGCTACACGAGCGAAGCGTTGATGTTTGCTGGCAACATCGCCCAAGCCCAAGCACTTGTCGCCGAACAGCCCATCGCGATGGCGCTGGTCGACGTCGGCCTGCCGGACGGGAACGGGATCGACCTCATTCGCGTTCTCCACCAGCGTGATACGGCGTTGCCGATTCTGGTAATCTCCACCTGGAATACCGAACAGACAGTCGTGACGGCACTGCAAGCTGGCGCGACCGGCTATTTGCTCAAGGAGCGCGACGAGGTCGAGATCTCGCTGTCGATCCGCAGCGCGCTGCGCGGCGGGGCACCGATTGATCCGTTTGTTGCGAAACGCATTCTTGAACTGATCGGTACCGGGGGAACACTGCTCGCGAATCAAACGGCCAGGGCATCGCAACAAGGCGAGACATCACCTCTTAGCGCACGCGAGATCGAGATTCTCTCGCTGGTGTCCAAGGGGTTGACCAATCGCGAAATCGCCGACGTCCTGTCATTATCGAAGCTGACGGTCGGATGCCACATCAGAAATATCTACAAGAAGCTCGCCGTCAATTCACGCACGCAGGCAATCTTCGAAGCGCGCTCGTATGGCTGGCTGCCATAATTTGCACATGCGTGCTCACGCCCTCGTCGTCGGCCGCGGCAACTGCAACCCAGCCAGCTGAAGCGCTTTCGTTCGTCAGCGTCCAAGCTGTCCGCGCCTACCCGCTGGACGCACAACCCGCAATCCCAATCGAGCAGGATCACCCTCCTGCCGCCGGTTGGGTCGACGTCAAGCTTCCCGACGTCTGGTCGACGCGCTGGCCTGATTTTGATGGCGTCGTATGGTACCGGCTGAGCTGGCAACAGGCGCGCGTCGACACGCCTGTCGCAGTCTTGCTTGACTACCTCAATATGTCTGGTGCGATCTATCTGAACGGCACCCTTCTTGATAGCGATGCCCACCTCTCCGAGCCGCTGTCGCGCGCCTGGAACATGCCGCGCTATTTGCTGCTGCCGTCCGCGCTCCTGCATGAAGGCACCAACACGATGTTCGTGCGCGTGTCCGGGTTCGCTATCTACCAGTGCGGATTGGGAAGCGCGGCAATCGGGCCTCCCGCGCTCCTGCAAGCACGATCTAACGACGCTCGCTGGATCCGGATTGATTTGCAGTTGTTCAGCCTTGCTGTCACCGCCACGTTGGGATGTTTCTTCCTGTCGATGTGGCTGATGCGGCGTCGGGAAACCGTCTATAGCTGGTTTTCCCTTATGTCGCTTACGTGGTGGATTTTCGGCTGCAACCAGACCGCGACCAGCCCCTGGCCGTTCGCGAGCACGGACGGATGGGAAATCGCCAACGTCGTCGCATTCTCGGTGTACTGCACCTCTTACACCGTCTTCACCCTGCGTTTTTGTGCACGACGCTGGCCGCGCTTCGAGCGCGTTCTCTGGCTCATCGTCATCCTTTCCAGCGCGATACAACTATGCGTGCCACACCAGCGGATTCATGATGTACGAACAGTGCTGTATATCGGGCAGGCCATCCATTTCTTTGCGACCAGCCTGGTCTTCATTTTCTTCGCCTGGCGACAAGGGCGCACCGAGCACCGTATCCTCGCCTGTTGCACTGCGGTTTTCATGGTCGCCGGCGTTCACGATCTGCTGACATTTCTCACGATCATCGGCGGTTTTGTTTTCTACACCGCACTAACTTCCCAATTGCAGATGATCGGCATGGCACTCGTGCTCGGTCGGCATTTTGTCGCGAACCTGCGCCGAATCGAAGGCTTCAACGAGGACCTGACGCAAAGCGTTGAAG
>NZ_JBFTSF010000548.1:0-1927 GCF_056399905.1 Cupriavidus sp. 01L46 | reverse complement strand
TCCCTCAATAGGCGCTCCAATACCCACAGAAATGCGTCCCGTCGATCCTCAAATGTGCGGAGATCAAGGGGCAAGAATGGGCTACCAAATGGCTTCGAGAAATAGTCCCATATGGCATCGAGCTCCATGTCCTCGCATCCATCAGCAATAAAGTCGTACTGCGCATCCGACAGCATGAATCCTCCTACTTGAATTTGATTTCGATACGTGGCCGAGGAACAACCGCCTGGATCGATGGATTATTGATGACGTCCACAGTCCACCTAGCCTGATTTCCACTTGTACCCACCGTTGAGCTTGAAACAGATCTTAAGTTGATCGTCGTGCCGTCAGCCAGCGTCGTCGTCCAAACCTGAGGCGGGTTACCCTTCGGGCTCAATGGCACCCCGCCAGTCAGGTCATCAACGAATGCGCGCGCTTGGGACTCAAGCTGCGTATTCGGCAAACGGCTAGTGTCAAACACCTTCGTAGTACCAGCCTTGTTGCTATCCGCAGTTGCAGTGTATCTTTTGCCATTCAGCGAAATCTCGTTCACGGGGCTGGTCTTGTCAAAAAGATCTGCGACGCCGCTCATGCGGCCTTGCTGCCCGCCGCCGGCTGACGTGCCACCAGAATTAGCCGGCTTACGGCCCGCGGTCGCACCGGCAATCGCACCTCCTCCGGTACCGAAGGAGGCACCGGACACCATCGTAGTGTCTAGTGCGTCGACAAGAGTACCCTTAGTAACGGCGTTCTCTAGAGCAATCTGTACTTGCTCTGCACGTCTCAACGCTGAGAACTCATCCGTTTTGTTCTGCGAACCTAGGTTTGTCAGATAACTCTCGCAAGACGACACGCCACCGCACAAGAAGGCTGCGTCATTCCGGTCAAAACCACCACCACGCCGCGCCTCCAGGCTGACGTCTTTGCAGAGCGTCGGGTCACTACAACTTTGCGCGTCGGCATGCTGTTGCTGGTCGACGTTCTGGTACTTGCTAACGGTTCGGGTAACGCAAGTGGCTTCGCCTTGGCATTTCAGGAGCTCCTTAGCCAGGGCATCCTTCTGCTCATGGTTCAGGTAGTTATTCTCCGTCGCCACCTTCCCAATATTCGCACCCGCAGCGACATCAGCAACCGACCCGCCTGCCGCGCCACCCGCCACCCCACCAACAACCAGCCCAGCCAACTGCACCAACGCCTTACGATCGTTCTCACTCARGCCCGGCTGATCGAGGAGCGCCTTACCAAAAGCCTCCATTGCCAGCGAGGCCGCCGCTCCACCTGCTGCGCCCGCAGCGAAGCTGCCACCCGCCGCCTGGGCAAGCAGACCGCCCACCAGAGCGTGAACAGCGGCCTTGGTGCCGGGCGAGGAGCCCACCAGCATGTCACCGATCTTGTCATAAACCATCGGCGCCAACTGCTGCACCAGTTCGGCCCGGACCTTGTTCTCCTCCTGCAGCTCCTTTACGTTCTTCGCATCAAAAATCTTATCGAGAGCCTGGTTAGCGCCATCCGTATCCCGATTCAAGCTGGCAAGCACTTCTTCCACCGTCTTGCCAGTCTTCTCCTTCTGCGCCTCGGCATTGGTAATGGTCACCGTGCCATTGGCAATAGCGCTCCTGGTAGTGCCGGCGGCATTGCCTTCGATCGGCTTTTGCGCATTGCCTGCTGCCGTGGCTGCCAGGGAGTTGACGCCGTTCTGCAGCAAGTTCCCGTTGCCCCACTCGGTGTGCGCTTTGATCAGGGTGTCGCCGTCTTTGACGTCGGGCATGCTCTTGCCGACGGCGAAGCTGCCGGCAATGGTGGAAGAACTACTGCTGTACTCCGCCTTGTTCTCAATATCGCTAGTGGTCAGCGTGCCGGTGGTGAGGCTGTTCTTGCCAGCGTCTGCCGTGCTGGCCAGCACCGCGCCCTTCAGGTCCGTGTTCTCCTTGACGTTGACCTGGAA
>NZ_JBFTSF010000547.1:0-1927 GCF_056399905.1 Cupriavidus sp. 01L46 | reverse complement strand
GCGGAGTTCATCCGTGCCCAGCGCGACCTCGACGGCATCAGCGTGGGCGAAGCACTGGCGCAGATCGGCTACCGCGGCGAGCAGCCCGTGGGCGAAGTGCCGGGCGGCATGTTCGCGGCCTATTTCGAGGCGCATATCGAGCAGGGGCCGGTGCTGGAAGCCGCCGGGCTGCCGATCGGCGTGGTCTCGGGCGCGCTCGGCCAGCAATGGTACGACGTGACCGTGACCGGCATGGACGCCCACGCCGGCCCCACGCCGCTGGCGCTGCGCCACGACGCCATGCTGGCGGCCGCCCGCATGATCGATGAAGTCAACCGCATCGCCGTGGCGGAGGCTCCGCACGGGCGCGGCACGGTAGGCTACGTGCAGGTCACGCCCAACTCACGCAACGTGATTCCGGGCCGCGTGGACTTTTCCGTGGACCTGCGCAATCTTTCGCAGGATGGGCTGGACCGCATGGACGCCGCCATGCGCGCGTCGTTCGCGCAGATTGCGCAGCGCGGCGCGGTAGACGTGTCGATCCGCCAGGTGGTGAAGTTCGAGCCCTGCGTGTTCGCGCCGGCATGCGTGGACAGCGTGCGCCGCGCCGCGGCCGCGCTGGGCCTGCCGCACATGGACGTGGTCAGCGGCGCCGGGCACGACGCCGTGTACGTGGCGCAGCGCGCGCCCACCGGCATGATCTTCGTGCCGTGCAAGGACGGCATCAGCCACAACGAGCTGGAAGACGCGCTGCCCGAGCATATCGAGGCCGGCGCCAATGTGCTGCTGCAAGCGATGCTGGAGCACGCGCGCTAAAGCGAGTTGGCGAGTTAGCGAGTTAGCGAGTTAGCGATTCAACTTCTCAGTGGGCGATCGAACGCGAGATCGCCCACGCGCATTCGATCACCATCGGCGCCAGCTTCTTCTGCGCCTCGGCCATGCTCCAGCGGCTGGCCGGCGGCGACACATGCACCGCGCCCACCGCCTGCCCCTGGCTGTTGACGATGGCCGCGCCCACGCCCATATCGCCCAGGAACAACTCCTCGTTGTTGCAGGCGTAGCCCACCTTCCGGCAAGCCACCACCGTCTCGAAGATCGCCGCCACATCGGTCAGCGTGGCCGGCGTGCGCGCCACCCGGGCCGAGTCCTCCAGCATGGCCATCACCTGATCGTCGGGCAACGTGCTCAGGTACGCGCGGCCGCTGCTGGTGCAGTACATCGGGATGCGCATGCCTACGGGCGTCAGCACCGGGATGGTTTTCGACGTCATCAACTGCGCCACGTAGACCATCTCCAGCCCCACCGGCTCGGTCAGGTTGGCGGTCTCGCCGCTGGCATTGGCGAGCTGCGACAGGTAAGGGCTGGCGACCTGGATCAGCGCGTCGGCGGACAGGTAGTTGTAGCCGATCTCCATCACCTTGGGCGTCAGCCGGAAGCGCCGCGTCTGCGGGTGCTTGGCCACATAGCCCAGCGTTTCCAGCGTATGCACGGTGCGTTGCGCGGAGCTTTTGGTCATGCCGGTCAGTCCCGCCAGTTCGGCCAGCGTGAGGGTGCGATGGACCGCGCTGAAAGCCCGCAGCACTTCCAGCCCCTTCTCCAGCGACTGATTGAAAAGCGGGTCTGGGCGAGTGGTCTTTTCGGCGCTTTCCGTGTCGATGGCTGGCGCTGCGCCGCCGTTTTCCTGATGGTCTTGCCGGTTCATGTTCGCGTTCCGCCGAGTCTTCCGGGTCTTCCGAGTCTTCGTACGAGTGACGGGCACCATCGCTGGGAAGGCCTGCACCACGATGAGCGCATATTGCACCAATATACKACTGAATCGATTATCGATTCGTTTGGGTTCCGTCCATGATATTCGGGTCGTCTTTCTTTGGGAATAGCGGCGCTGCAACCGACTCTCCGATTTTGGCGCGCGATCTTCCTTGTGTCGGTCGAATGCCTTGTTCTATAA
>NZ_JBFTSF010000546.1:0-1934 GCF_056399905.1 Cupriavidus sp. 01L46 | reverse complement strand
TGCCTATACTGCTTGTGACCCGGGCCGTCACAGTGCGCGACAAGCACGCCCTTTCGCCCTGGGAAAGCCGGGGCACGAAAAATTCAAGAAAGGAGCTTCCCATGCTCTCATCCCGCAGCCATGCCCGGGTGACCCTCCCCTTGCTGTTGCTTGCACTGGCCGCCGCCGCCGCGGCGCTCATTCCCGCAGCCTTCGGCGCGGACGAAATCCAGGGTGGCGCGACCACCCCGGGCGCGGCCATGACCCGGCCCCTCCCGCCGGTGACACAGGCACAGCTCGACGCGGCCGGCAACAACGCCAACGACTGGGTGCATTCGAATGGCTCCTACGTGCAGACGCGCTACTACCCGGGCAGCCAGATCAACACCAAGAATGTGGCAAAGCTGAAACCCGCGTTCCTGTTCCAGACCGCCGTGCTCGAGTCCATGGAGACCGCGCCGATCGTCGTCAACGGCGTGATGTTCCTGACCACGTCCTATAACCACGTCTATGCGATCGATGCCGTGACCGGCAAGGAGTTCTGGCACTACAAGCACAAGATGGGGCCGATCACGACCTTCTGCTGCGGCCCGAACAACCGCGGCGTGGCCGTCAGCGCAGACCGCCTCTTCATGGGCACGCTCGACGCCAAGCTGGTCGCGCTGGACGCCAAGACCGGCAAGCTGCTGTGGGAAACGCAGATCGCCGATCCCGAACTGGGCTACTCGGAAACCATGGCGCCGGTGGTGGTGGACGACAAGATCCTGATCGGCACCAATGGCGGCGAGTACGGCATCCGTGGCTTCCTCAAGGCGTATAGCGCCACCGACGGCAAGCTGCTGTGGACCTTCTACACCATCCCCGAAAAGGGCCATGAAGGCGTGTGGGCCACCAAGGATGCCACCGGGCGCGACATGAAGCGCGACATCGCGGCCGAGAAGAAACAGCTCGCGGACAAGGGCGGCGATTTCTACAAGGCGCTCGGCGGCGGCGTGTGGATGCCGCCGGCGATCGACCGCAAGAACAAGATGGCGATCTTCGTGGTGGGCAATCCCTCGCCCGACCTGTATGGCGCCATCCGCCCCGGAGACAACCTCTATACGGATTCGATGGTCGCGGTGGACCTGGATACCGGCGCCTACAAATGGCACTCGCAGTACATCGCCCATGACGTATGGGACCTGGACGCCGTCAGCCCGCCGATCCTGGTCGACGTGCGCGACAACAACGGCCAGATGATTCCCGGCGTGATCCACGGCGGCAAGACCGGCCACGTCTATGTGCATGACCGCCGCGACGGCCGGCTTATCCGCTTCTCGCAAGCCATGATCCCGCAGGAAGACATGTGGACCCTGCCCACGGCCAAGGGCGCACGCATGCTGCCGGGCGCCAATGGCGGCGTGGAATGGTCGCCGATGGCCTTCAACCCGAAGACGCGGATGGCCTATGCCGCCAACCTGCACCAGCCGATGACTTACCAGGTGGAAGCTTCGCCCTACCCGGGCGGCAAGCTCTGGCTAGGCGGCGCCTTCAAGACCATCCCGGCCGAGGCGCAGTGGGGCAAGCTCTCCGCGGTGAACATCGATACCGGCAAAGTGGTGTGGGATTACAAGACCGAGCAGCCGCTGATCGGCGGCGTGCTCGCGACAGCCGGCGGACTGGTCTTCAATGGGGAAGGCAACGGCCTGTTCCGCGCCTTCGACGCCGCCACCGGCAAGAAGCTGTGGGAGTACCAGTGCGGCGCGGGCGTGAATGCGCCTGCGGTGTCCTACATGGTCGGCGGCAAGCAGTACATCGCGGTGGCAGCCGGCGGCAATACGCAACTGGACTTCAAGCGCGGCAACAGCGTGCTGGTGTTCGCGGTGCAATAGGGTAATAGGGCAATAGGGATGCGTATCCTGTCCTATCTGTCCTATCTGTCCTATCTGGCCCGGCCCCGGCAGTTAGTGCTGCCG
>NZ_JBFTSF010000545.1:0-1945 GCF_056399905.1 Cupriavidus sp. 01L46 | reverse complement strand
GGCCTGCACTAGGCCGGATATAAGTCTGCAACCAACCCTGATCGAGCATCGCGTGACGTTTACCTAGCAAACCGGGGCGCGTTCATATAAGTGACCGGCAGCCCCCGCAGGGGGATGTCGTATGGCTCTTGGGTGCAAACGCCATCGCCGTTCAAAGAAACAGCAACCAACCCAGCAGGGCAATGTCGTATGGCCCTTGGGTGCAAAGACCAACGCCGTAAAAAGAAACAGCGACAATCACCCACTTAGTTCCCCCCCTCCACATCATGGCCCGCCTAAATCTCGAATTCCCCGAAGACCAGTTCTGCTACTCCACCCACCTCACGGTGCGCGTGACCGATATCAACTCGGCCAACCACCTCGGCAACGACTCGATGATCTCGATGATTTCCGAGGCGCGGGCGCGCTTTCTGTTTGACCTGCGCACGGAGGACGAGCCGGATGCGCAGACCGACCAGGTGGGCATCATCGTGACCGACCTGGCCACCACCTACCGTACCGAGGCCCATGCCCGCGACCAGTTGCTGTTCGAGGTGGGGGTGATGGACTTCAACCGCTATGGCGGCGATATCACGTTCCGCATCACGCGTCCGGCGGACCTGGCGCTGGTGGCCATGGCCAAGTCCGGCTTTGTCTTTTTCAGCTACGAGCGCAAGCAGGTGGTGCCGATGCCGGAGGCGTTCGCGCGCAAGTTCCCCAAGGTCAACTGGGTGGACCGAGGGGCGGTCAAGGCAAGCTAAAGCAGGCCAGGGCTGAATAGCTACAGCCCGTAGTAAGGCCGGTTCGACTGGATGCGCGTGCTTTCGGCGGGCGGGAAATGCTCCTCGATCAGCAGCTTTTGCAAGGCGGCCTTGCCTTGCGCCAGCGCGCCGATGTAGTACGCGCTGACCGTGAGTTCGTCGAGCGCGCGCCAGGCATAGACCGCGGCATCGACAAACAGGGTATCGGCCGGGCAGGGCATGGCCGCGGCCTGCTGGGCGTAGAGATGCGCCTGCGCGAACTCGCCACGCAGCCGGTGGTAGCGGGCCAGTTCGCACAGCGGCTCGGCACGCGCGGGGCGCGCCTGGTAAGCGGCGAGGTAGGCGTCTCGCACGGCGCCGGGGGCGTAGGCTGGGCTTGCCGCATGCGCGGCGTCGGCGGCAAGGCGCTCGGTCAGCACGGCGATCTGGAACAGCGCGAACCAGCGCTCCTCCTCCCATCCGCCCATGGCCACGCGCGCCCGGTATTGCTTCAGGCTGGCTTCCAGCTTGCCGGCGTCGCGGTAGCTCTGCGCCAGGTAGAAGCAGTAGCGCGCGTTGGCCGGATCCTTCCGCAGCGCGCGCTCCAGCACTTCGATGTCGCGCAGGTAGGTCTGCGGATCCCGGGCGCGGGCGCCATCGCGCGAGACCACGATGGTGGGGCCGGGCAGGTGCTGCCAGGCGTGCGCCGGGTCCTGCGTCAGGTATTCGTGCAGCACGCCTTCCCAGCGCCAGGGCTGGCCCGCCTTGACCAGGGCGTTGCGCTGGTATTGCCAGCCGCCAAGCTCGCACTGGAAGCGATAACCGTCGTCGGCCAGCCGGGGCCAGCGGAATCCTTCTGGCATGCGCAGGGTTTCATCGGCATCGATGAACAGCACGTAGTCTTCGGCACCGGCCGCGCCCTCGGCGCCGGCGCGCGCCAGCGCCAGGGCCTCGTTGCGGTTGTGCGCGAAATCGATCCAGGGCCGCTCATGGAGCACCCCGGGCAGGTCTCCCATGATCTTGCGCACCAGCGCCTGGGTGCCGTCGGTGGACCCGGTGTCGACGATCGCCCAGCGGTCGATCCATGGCTTGACGGACGCGAGGCAGCGGGCGATCACCGGGGCCTCGTTCTTCACGATCATGTTCAGGCAGATGCGCGTCAATTCAGGTTTCCTGTGATCCTGGGTTGGGGTGCGGCGGGGCCACGGGCGGGAGGGGGCGGGAGG
>NZ_JBFTSF010000544.1:0-1951 GCF_056399905.1 Cupriavidus sp. 01L46 | reverse complement strand
GTTCAATGACACCTGGTCGGTGCGGCAGAACCTGAGATACAACGATCTCAACAATGACCGAACGGACCTCTTCCCGACCGCCTTGCGGTCCGATGGAAGAACCATCGACCGTTACTTCTGGCCAGTCAAGACCCAATCCAAGAGCCTCTATGTGGATACGCAGGTGCAGGCACGCTTCACCACCGGGCCCTTGGCGCACAGCGTACTGCTCGGGGTCGACTATGCCAGGATACGCAATACCGACAACTATCCCTATGCGGTGGGATTCGTGGACCCCATCGATCTCTACAACCCTGTCTACGCCAAGCTGCCGCTGGTTCCCGCTGACAACCCGACCCGTCAAAACGCGCCCTCGCGGCAGATCGGCCTGTACGCGCAAGACCAGCTCAAATGGGATCGCTGGGTGGTGACCGCTGGATTGCGGCACGACAACGTGCAGCAATCCAGTCGCACGATCGCGCTGGACACCGGCGCGAGCACCGTCGGTTATGACCAGTCCGCGAATGCGATGACCGGGCGCCTGGGTGCCGTGTACCTCTTCGATTCCGGGTGGGCTCCCTATCTCAGCTATGCAACCTCATTTGCGCCGGAGATTGGTACGAGTGTCTCGGGTGYGCCGCTCACGCCCTCGCGCGGCAAACAGGTCGAAGCCGGCGTGCGGTATCAGCCTGCCAACAAGAGGAGCATTTACACGCTGGCGCTGTTCGACCTGCTTCGGCAGAACGTGACGACCGCCGCGCCGGGAAATCCGGGGAGGGTCCTCCAGACGGRCGAAGTGTCGTCGCGCGGCCTGGAGCTTGAGGCACGCACGGAGTTGACCCGCAATTTCAGCGTCATTGCGCAATACACGTATCTCGATACGGACATCACGAAGAGCAACAATGGCGACCAGGGACTGCCGCAAAAGGGAGCGCCCAAGCACAGCGCGTCAGCCTGGGGTAAGTACGCGTTCACGATCGGGGACTCGTTTCGGGCGTTCACGGCGCTGGGGGTTCGCTATCTCGGGAAAATGCGCTCCAATTCGGATGGCGGAAACAACAATCTCATGAATCCGAGCCTGACCCTTTGGGATGCGGCAGCGGGGGTAGAGCGCGGTCCCTGGCGCCTTACGCTCAACATCAACAACCTGCTGAACCGGCAGGCCTTGTATGACTGCGGCTATCTGCCGGGCGTTTGCTATCGCAGCGCGGAGCGCACCGTCAACGTCAGCGCAGCGTATCGGTTCTGATGCGGCCGGCTCTGGTCGCTTTGCATCGCTACGTTGGCCTGGTGATGGCGGGCTTCCTGCTCATCGCCGGGCTGACCGGCAGCCTGCTGGCGTGGGAGCACGAGCTGGACGACATGATCAATCCAGCGCTGTTGCGCGCCGAGGCGCCGGCACCTGGCGCGGCACTGCTGGATCCCTTGGTGCTGCGCGAGCGGGTCATGCGGCAATATCCGGATGCCCGGATGCCATACGCGCCGCTTAAGGTGGAGCAGGGGCGGTCTGTCGTGTTCTTCCTGCAGGCGGCGCAGGCCGCGGAACTGCCGAACGATGAGGTCTTCGTCAACCCATATACGGGCGCCGTGCAGGGCGAGCGCAAATGGGGCGACATCCGCCAAGGCATGAAGAACATCATGCCATTCATCGAGCGGCTTCACTACTCTCTGGCGCTGGGGACGGCGGGCACCTACGCCTTCGGCATCGTCGCGTTGCTGTGGTCCCTGGACTGCTTCGTGGGCGCCTTCCTGACCTTTCCCGCACGCATGCGCAAGCCTGCGGGCAAAGGAGCGAAGGCAAGCGGTGCATCCTGGCCGGCCCGCTGGCACACGGCGTGGACCGTGCGCTGGCATGGTGGCAGCCACAAGCTGAATTTCGACCTGCATCGCGCAGGAGGCCTGTGGGCCTGGGCCATGCTCTTTGTCCTCGCCTGGAGCGGCGTCTCGTTCAATCTCGTGGAGGTCTATGAGC
>NZ_JBFTSF010000543.1:0-1960 GCF_056399905.1 Cupriavidus sp. 01L46 | reverse complement strand
CCCTCCAGCACGACCTAATTCCCAAGAGGATCCGCCCATGAAGATCAAAAACAGCCTGGTGGCGATCGCAGCCCTGACCGCCCTCTCCGCACTCTCCGCCTCCGCCTCCGCCTTTGCAGCCGGTATTGCCAAGGCAGACCCTTACACCGATGGCGCCAAGATCGGCAAGGTTGATCCCTACACCGATGGTGCCAAGATCGGCAAGGTTGACCCGTACACCGACGGCGCACGCAAGGTGGATCCGTTCACCGACGGCGCCAAGGTTGGCGATCGCCGCGACCAGTTCAGCGACGGAGCCTGAGTTTGCCGGACACAAGCCTGCAGCCCTGAGGGCTTCGGCCGTCCGCATCCGGTAACGCCGTGAATCATCGAAAGACCCGCCTCGAGCGGGTCTTTTGCTTTTTGCGGGCAGGTGCCAGGACGGTGGCGGCATGGTCATGCCAAGGGCCGTGGCGCTATACTTCCGGCTCACTGAAATGATCTTCGAGGAGAGTGGTATGCAGCAAAAAACCGTGCTGACGGCAGATGATGTGAAGAAGGTACTGGCCGCAGCCGAGCTGGAAGCCAAGAATCACCAATGGGCGGTTTCGATTGCCATCGTGGACGACGGTGGTCACCTGCTGGCATTGCAACGCCTGGACGGCGCTGCACCGATTTCGAGCTACATCGCCACCGAAAAGGCACGCACGTCGTCGCTGGGCCGTCGCGAGTCCAAGGTTTACGAAGACATGATCAACAACGGCCGTCACTCTTTCATGACCGCGCCGGTGCTGCAAGGCATGCTGGAAGGTGGTGTGCCTATCGTGGTCAATGACCAGGTCGTGGGTGCAGTTGGCGTGTCGGGCGTGAAGTCGACCGAAGACGCACAGATTGCGCGTGCGGGCATTGCCGCCCTGGGCGTCTGATACTCGCTAGCAAACAGCGGCGGCCGTGGTGCTGGCAGTGAGCGTGGCTCACTGTCCAGGCACCTCCTGCCGACTGCGGAGCGAATCGCTTGTGCTCCATGATGCTGAAGCCTATCGACGGGCTTTGGCATCGGGCTGCCGGTTCCGGTAGCCCTTCTTGCATCGAAATCCCGTACAGCGTTACATGGTTGCCACGATGGTTTCCCACGGCATGGCTTGTGCTGGCGCGTGCGCGCCTGGGCACGGTTACTTCGTCAGGATCAGCTTGCCATAGCGCGTGATGCGTAGCGTGTAGACCTCGCCGTTATGCAGGATCGGCAGCAGGTTGGCGCCGCGCATCAGCGAATCCAGGGGCACCGCATCCCCTGCGGGCGCTGCGGGGAGGTTGTCGCGCACCAGGGCTTCGAGCCGGGCGGGCAGGGCAGCTACAGCAGATTTCATCGATTCGATCGCCGCGCTGGCTGGGCTTTCGCGCCGCGCCTGCGCAGCCTTGTTGGGATTAACTTCGACCCGGCGCAGAGAAAGGCGGCGACGGGTGACTTCATGCGGTTGCGACAGCGGCAGGGTCAGGGTGCTCATGGGCGGGCTCCGGTCCGGTGGTCCGTGGCGGCTACGCGGGACTGCGAGCGGTCACGACCGGGTTCAAGTTGGCCCAATCTTAAATGAGAATTGTTATCATTACAATGGGGATTTTTAATCGTGCCGGACGGGCTAGCGCAAACAAAAAGGGCACTCCATGGAGTGCCCTTTTTGTCGATGCTGCGCCGCCGGCCCAAAGGGCACGGCGCGAACAACGCTAATGCTTGGGTTCCGTGATGAACCCGATCTTGCCCAAGCCGCCGTGCTGCGCGGCTGCCATGACTTCCGCCACACGCTCATAGCGCACGTCGCGATCGGCCCGCAGATGCAGTTCAGGCTGCGGCTGCTGCTGCGCGGCCTGGGCGATGTTGGCTTCGAGCGTAGGCTCGTCCACCTCAGCCTGGTTCCAGAAGATCTTGCCGTTGGCGTCAATCGCCAGGTTGATGTTCTGCGGCTTGGGATCGTTGGGCGTGTTG
>NZ_JBFTSF010000542.1:0-2002 GCF_056399905.1 Cupriavidus sp. 01L46 | reverse complement strand
AGGCAGGCGTGGGGCGGCTGGTGTTTTTTGGCTCTTCCTGCATCTATCCACGCGACTGCGCGCAGCCCATCCGCGAGGAGTACCTGCTGACGGGCGCGCTGGAGCCCACCAACGAGGCCTACGCCATCGCCAAGATCGCCGGGCTGAAACTCTGCGAGGCCTACAACCGGCAGTTCGGCACACGCTATCTCTCGGTGATGCCGACCAACCTGTACGGCCCCAACGACAACTACGACCTCGCCACCAGCCACGTGCTGCCGGCGCTGATCAGCAAGGCCTGCACGGCAACCCGGCAAGGCGCCCCGAGCATGACCATCTGGGGCACAGGCAAGCCGCGACGCGAGTTCCTGCATGTGGATGACCTCGCGTCGGCCACGCTGTTCCTGCTGGAGCGCGAGGTGCCGCATGGCGTATTCAACGTTGGCACGGGGCGGGACTTGCCGATCCGCGAGCTTGCGGAGCGGATCTGCCGCATTGCCGGCTTCGAGGGCGAACTCGTGTTCGATACCTCCAAGCCTGACGGCACGCCTTGCAAGCTGCTTGATGTTTCGAAACTGGGGCAGATCGGCTGGCGGCCTGCGATCGGCCTTGATGAAGGGATTTCCGCCATCTACCAGGCGTATTCGCGGCGCATGGATGAGGGGTTGCCCAGGGTCGAGCAGGCAGGGGCAACAGCGCTCTCCGGTGCCGTTATCGAGTGACCGCAAAGAGGAGATAACAATGTCAGGCTCAGTCACGATATTCCACAACGTAGTCTGGTCGCGCCACAAGGGTGCGGTGTTCTCGGCGCTGCACAGCCAGTCTGCGGCAAGCTCGATCCATTACGACATGGTGCAGATCGCGGAGACGGAGCACTTCCGGCTCGGCTTCTCGGATGTCGACTACTCGTTTCACAACTATCCCATGCACCAGCTGTACGCCGGCTGCTATGAGGATGTGCCGCGCTGGAAGATGACGGCGCGCCTGACCTGGGAAGTGCTCAAGGCCAAGGGCGAGCTGGTGGTGCTGCCGGGCTACCACCGCCCGGAATACTGGGCGATGCTGCTGGCCTGCATCGTCACCGGCAAGCGGCGCGCGGTGTTTTGCGACTCCACCGGGCGGGACCGGCCGCGGCGCATGCTGACCTCCATTCCCAAGCGCGTGTTCTTCTCGCTGTGCCACGGCTACTTTGGCTTTGGCGAGCGCAGCCGCGAATACCTGATGTCGCTCGGCGCCAAGCCGGAGCGGATCTTCACGCCCTGCCAGGCGGCCGCCATGCCGGCCACCTACAAGCCGGAGCAAGCCCTGCAGGAGCGCCTGAAGCATCGTGCCGACGGTGCGCCGGTGATCCTGTATGTGGGCCGCCTGTCGGAAGAAAAAGGGCTGGACACCCTGCTGGAAGCCTTCGCTGGCCTGCACAAGACGATGCCCTCGGCAACGCTGCGGCTGGTCGGCACCGGGCCGATGGCCGGCACCCTGCGCCAGATGGCTACGGAGCTTGGCATTGAGGCCGCGGTATGCCAGGTCGGCAGCCTGCAGGACGAAGGCCTGTCCAGGGAGTATTACGGGGCGGCCTGCATGGTCTTGCCCAGCCATAGCGAGCCGTGGGGCCTGGTGGTCAACGAGGCGCTCGCCCACGGCTGCCCGGCGGTGGTCAGCGAGAGCTGCGGCTGCGTGCCGGAGCTGGTGCTCGAGGGCGAGACCGGGTTTGCGGTGCCGGCGCGCAGTGCCGCGGCGCTGCAGGCCGGCATGACCCGCGCGCTGGCGGCGTTCGCGGATACCCAGGCCACCGCGGAGCGTTGCCTGTCCGTGATMCGGCGCTTCGATCCGGCGAACGCCGCGTCGAATATCGCGCGCGGCTGCGCCGCGATGCTGAGCGAGCCGGAAGTGCATCAGCGAACGGGCGTGCAGACCYAGGCCAGAACCCAGGATCCGGGCCCAGCCCGCCTTTCTTCCTGCCGCGTGTCTTGACCTTGCGATGGCCCTTGCGGCCATGGCAGGGAGGGTTGCGCGCGTTCGCTGC
>NZ_JBFTSF010000541.1:0-2991 GCF_056399905.1 Cupriavidus sp. 01L46 | reverse complement strand
ACGGACTGCCGTTCGGCCTCTACGGCTACGCATTCCAGCGGCTCAACAATGGCAGCGTGGTGACGGCATTGTGGGCGCACAACAATGCCAACTGGAGCGCGGCTACGGGGTTCAGCGCGACGTATAACGCTGCCTATAGCCTGCAGGTAGATGCACCCGGGTCCAGCGGGCAGGTAACGGTGCTGGACATGATGGGGAATGCGGCGTCCGTGGCTTACTCGAATGGACAGGTTGCACTGGCTTTGACGGAGACGCCGGTTTATGTGATATCCACCAATGCTGCCGTGGCGCAGGGGAATGTGACTGCGCCGGAGGGGTATGTGGGGAGGTAGGAGGCTTGGGAGGCCGCTCTTGCCAGGGGCATCCGGCTGTGGCGCAGGTGATCGTGGGTGGGTCGTTTTTTGAGGGGCCTACCTGCTGTCGCGGACCGCGCCAGCAGCCCGCAATCACCGCAATCACTTATCCTCAGGCGCAGCAAACAACGAAGTCACATTCTTGGTCAGCACCAGCAACGTCGCGGTTTCGGCCAACGCCTGCTCCTTGCGCCGCAACTCCCTCTCCAATTCCCGAATCCGCTTCTGATCCTGCTCGTGCCGCCTGCGCACTGCGCCAATCCCGCGGTTGTCCGCCAGCGCCGCCGCGGCGCTTTGCCGCCAGCATTCCAGCTCGGTCGGGTCGATCGCATTTTCGCGGCACCAGGCGCTCTTCTGCAACTCGCCCATGGCGCCGGTGGCAAGCACGGCATCCAGGCGTGCTTCGCCGGCGCCGGGCGGGTTGGCAGGGGGTGGGGCGAGGGCCACCGCGCGCCAGCGCTCCAGCGCCGCCGGCGATATCCCCATCTCGGCGGACACCTGCGCAACACTGGCGTTCTCGGGAGGCAGCATCCGCGCAATGGCGCGTTCCTTGAAGGACTGTGTATATCTAGCCACTGTGATTCACCTTGATTCCTCTGTTGCCGCTCGGTTGCTGGCCTTCCTCCCCCGGGGGCAAGGCCATGCCCTGGGGTATTGGCGGTCGGTAACTCGAGTCCCGCGCGGCACGTGGCTGACGCCTGCGGGGACGGCGTCGGGTCAGCTCACGCGGCGTGCTGCTCGGCCGGCTGTGCGGCGGGCGTGCCGCGGCGGCGGGCCGGGAACAGCGCATCGCGAATGCGCAGGAAGGGGAACTCGATCGCGCGCGTGGCGGCGTAGCCGGCGATGATCGCAACGGCAAACTGCAGCGCAAGGGCTAGCCCCCAGGCCACCATGACGGGGATGCCGAACGTGCTGGCCTTGCGAATAAACACGTCGCCCGGGGCCAGCGCTACGGAGTGCCACAGATAGATGCCGTAGGAATACACGCCGATCCACGCCACCGCGCGGTATAGCCTGGCGCCGCGTATGCCGCCGGAGTATTCGAGCACCAGCACGATCAGCGCGGCAAAGCCGATGGCCTGGATGGTGTAGCCGATGCTCTCCTCCAGCACCAGGTTGCGCTGCAGGAATACCAGCCAGACGACCGTGCCTGCCACCACGGCCAGCAGCCGCAGCTTTTGCCCGGCGATGCGGCGGTACAGTTCCGGCTTCATCCAGTAGACCGTGGCCAGCATGACGCCGACRAGCAGGCTGTCGATGCGATATTGCGTGTAGGCGGATGCGGCTTCCAGCTCGCCACTGGCGACCGCGGCGCAGCGCGCGGCCAGCACCACCACGCACAAGGTGCCCAACGTCCACAGGATGGTGTCGGCGCGCACGCGCRGGCGGGCGAACAACAGCACCAGCGCTGGCAGGAACAGGTAGAAGTGTTCTTCCACGGCAAGGCTCCAGGTCTGCGCAATGGAGGAGCCGAGGTAGTTCTGCATGTGTGTGAGATTCCCATGAAGCCGCTCAGCGTGAAGAACAGGTTGACCCCTTCGCGCCCGAAGTTCTTGAGCGGATACTCGATCAGGGCGACCCACTGGCTGCCGGTGCTGACCGTGTGGAAGTGCATTCCCATCACGGCAATGATGGCCAGCCCGCGAACGAAATCGAGTTCGATGGACCGGCTGGTCGGGTTGACGTCGCGGCTTGCCTGGTAGTCCATGCTGTTCTCCTTAGAGGGGGCCGGACGGGGTCGTGATGGCGGCGCCGGCGTGGCCGGGCGGGTCGAATCGCTTGCGGATGAACCGGCACGGATTGCCGCCGTAGATGCCTTCGGCCTCGAGCGAGTGATGCACCACCGAGAGCGGCGTGACCACCGCCGAGCGGCCGATGGTGATGCCTTTCTGGATGACGCACTTGGACGTGATCCACACACCGTCTTCGATCACGATCGGCGCGACGTGCAAGTCCATGTTGCTGTCCAGATCGTGCGAGCCCGCCGTCAGGAAGCTGCCTTGCGAGATGCAGACGTTGGAGCCGATGCGGATGCTGGCCTGGTTGTAGATCCACACATCCACGCCGAACCAGCAGCCATCGCCCACTTCCAGGTTCCAGGGCGACTTGATGCGCAGCGGGTGGACCAGCCGGCAGTGCTGGCCGATCCGAGCGCCGAACAGGCGCAGCAGCGCGACGCGCAGCCCGGAGAACGGATTCAGCTTGTTGTTGATGATGCCGGCTTCGACCAGGAACCACGCCGCCTCGACCAGCAGGCCGCGGCGGCGCACGTAGTTGCCTTTGCCGGCGCGGGTGAGGTCGATGACGCGGTGGCCCGGCGTGCTGGCCAGGCTGTCCCGGCTTGCATCGCGGTTGCTTTCGCGATTGGCCTCGCGGCTATTGTCACGGCCAGCCCCGCGTGGATCGCCGACCACATCGAGACAATCGGCATAAGCTTCGGTATCCATGTTCCGCCTCTCACTGGGTGGCCCCGCGGCGCTCGGCAATGCTGGGCATCGCCGCACGGGGGAATCCATCGTCTTGCGCGCTGCATCGTGCATCCTGCATTCGCAGGAACGCGAATTCATTCATTACGTTCCTGTCGGGAAAATTATCGAACGTGAAAACGTGGCTGGCCGGCAATTTGGCGCGATTGGCC
>NZ_JBFTSF010000540.1:0-2010 GCF_056399905.1 Cupriavidus sp. 01L46 | reverse complement strand
CTTGAGGTCGGCCAGGATGATGTCCTGCGTCGAGGTGTAGTCGGAATTGTCGCCCGGCGTTTCCTGGTAGTGCCAGACGTATTCGCCGGTATCGGGATTGAGCGCCACCACCGAGGCCAGGTAGAGATTGTCGCCGCCGCCGGGGCTGCGCAGCTTGCGGCTCCAGGGCGCGCCGTTACCCGTGCCGATATACATCAGGTTCAGCTCGGGGTCGAAGGCCATGGTGTTCCACACGGTGCCGCCGCCGCCATTGAGCCAGTATTTGCCGCTCGGGTCCCAGGTGCCGGCCGCGCGGGCCATGGCCTCGTTCTCGAACGGCTTGGCGGGGTCTCCCGGCACCGTGAACCAGCGCCACCGCTGCGCGCCGGTCTCGGCGTCGTAGGCAGTGATGTAGCCGCGCGCGCCGTACTCTGCCCCACCGTTGCCGATGATGACCTTGCCCTTGTACACGCGCGGTGCGCCGGTGATGGTGTAGGAGAACTTGTGATCCACCACGGTGTCCTGCTCCCACGCCTTCTTGCCGGTCGCGGCGTCGATGGCCACCAGCCGGCCGTCGAAGGCACCCACGAAAACCTTGCCCTTGTAGACCGCCACGCCGCGGTTCACCACGTCGCAGCAACCCTTGTAGCCGAGATTGCGCGGCACCTTGGGATCGTAGGTCCAGAGCCGCTTGCCGGTGCGCGCGTCGATGGCGTGGACCACGCTCCACGGCGCCGTCACATACATCACGCCGTCGACCACCAGCGGCGTGGCCTCGACCCCGCGCGTCGATTCCAGGTCATAGGACCAGGCCAGGCCCAGCTGCGCGGCGTTGCCGGTGTTGACCTGGTCGAGCTGGCTGAAACGCGTTTCCGCGTAGTCCAGCCCGTAGGAAGGCCAGTTGGCGGTACCACGCTCATTGGCGCGGATCGCCGCGCCGTCGATAGCGGCGGTGATGGCACGCACCTTTTGCACGGTGAGCGCCCTGGCGGGCGCGGCGTCGGCGCCGAGCGCCGCGCCCGCCGCCGATGCCAGCGCAAGCGCCGCGGCCGTCCCCAGCCACAGCGCGGCTGCCCTGTCCTGCTTGCTCCTGCTTGTTCTCATCATGGTCTGCTTTCCTTGTCCGGTCCGGTCAAAATGCTTTGAGCACGCGAAGATTGAAACGGCTGCCTTCCATCGGCCCGTTGCGCACCGAGATGTCCTGCCCATAGATGCCCAGCACCTGCACGGCCGGGGTCGGGAACCACGCCATCCCCAGTAAAAACTTGGAAGTATTGGTGTTGTCGTTGCGGGAGACGCCGTTCACCTTGCTTTCGCCGCCGGCCGTGTAGGACAGCCCGCCACGGATGTCGAAGGTGTCGGTGACGTTGTAGCGCAGCCAGCCCTGGCCCTGGAACAGCGGGGCTTGCTTCAGGGTGGCCGAGGCCGCACCAAACTTGTTGTTGTCGCCATAGAAGGTCACGTCGGCAATCAGGTCGAGGGTGAACTTGCCGGCCAGTGGCGTGATGTAGCCCGCCTGCAAGGCAAACTTCCAGCGGTTCTCGCCAAGGTTGAGTGCCCGCTCCTTGTCGTAGCTGCCAACCGGCACGTAGAGGAACGGTGTAATGCCGAAGTACCGTTTCTGCTGCGGCTGGTTGACCAGCCATACGGTCGCGGCCAGGATCGKATCGCCCATGCCGCCGCTGCTGCCGAGCCCGCTCAGCTGGTCGCGCCCGCGCAGGTTGCCGAACGGCAGCAGGATCTGCGGGTCGACGGTGAAGCCGGCGATGTCCACGAAATGCACATAGCGCGCGATGCCGATATCCGAGTTCAGGTTGCCGCCGGCCACCTGCCTGCCGCTGGCGTAGACCTTGTCGCGCTCCGCGTGCTGGTAGTAAAGCATGGCCAGGTTGGTGCCTGCCGGCAGCGCCGTATAGTCGCCGGCGTCCACGTCGATGGCGTGCGCGGGCGCTGCCGCCAGCAGCAGGGCCGCGATGGCGCCGMCATAGCGCAGGGACGAACGCATCCTCCGGCGCATGGCCGGTCCTTGTT
>NZ_JBFTSF010000539.1:0-2013 GCF_056399905.1 Cupriavidus sp. 01L46 | reverse complement strand
CGCCGCGCCCGCCGCGCCCGCCGCGCCCGACCCCGCCTTGCGCGAGATCGGCTGGCAGGCCTTGCTGCCCAAAGGCTGGGATCCGCTGGCGCCATTCAAGGGCCTGCGGCTCGATGAACTGGAGGACGCCGATCCGCGCGCGCAGATCGCGCTATACAAAGCCCGCCAGTACTGGAAGAACGCACCGGTGGAGCCCTCGCTCGATGGCGCGGCGGTGCGCATAGCCGGCTTTGTCGTCTCGCTCGATGGCGAAGGCGAGGCGATCCGCGAGTTCCTGCTGGTGCCGTACTTTGGCGCATGCATCCATGTGCCGCCGCCGCCCGCCAACCAGGTCATCCACGTGCGCACGGA
Source organism: Cupriavidus sp. 01L46 (assembly GCF_056399905.1). Classification (NCBI taxonomy): domain Bacteria; kingdom Pseudomonadati; phylum Pseudomonadota; class Betaproteobacteria; order Burkholderiales; family Burkholderiaceae; genus Cupriavidus; species Cupriavidus sp. 01L46. The sequence continues at coordinate 1,662 of NZ_JBFTSF010000539.1, read as the reverse complement.
CAAGCCGCTGGCGGGGCTGCGCAGCATGGACACCGTGTGGATCAGCGGGGCGATGCGGGTGGAGCGGGCGGACACCATGATGGGCTATGCCGGCTACGCCATGCCGGCGGCGAGCGTGCAGCCCTATCTGGCATCGCCGCGCCGTTAATCGGTGGCGTCGATCCGCTCGCACTGGCACGCGGATATCGGCGACGCGCGGCAGGAACGGGTCCTGATCGGCATCGGCATGGACGAATCCGCATTGCGCGCCACATGTCGCGTGCGCGCTGCCCATTCTTGCGCGGCAATCAAATATGTTCTGCACGCCGCACGGTTTTTCTCCGCATGGGTTGCGCGGATACTCGGGTCATGTTCATCCGGCCAGGGCCATCGCCTCACGGTCTCACGGCCTTACGGCCTCACGGCCCAGCCCCAATCCGGCGCGCTTTGCAAGCCCGCATCCAGGAGCATCCCATGCAAATCTTCATCACCGGCGCGGCCGGCTTTATCGGCGGCTCTGTCGCGGCTCACCTGATCGCCGMCGGGCATAGCGTGCGCGGCCTGGTCCGCAACCCGGCGCAGGCCGCACAGCTGGCCATGCGCGACGTCGTGCCCGTGCAGGGCACGCTCGACGACGCCGCCCTGCTGACGCGCGAGGCCGCGCAGGCCGACGGCGTGATCAACGCCGCCAGCAGCGACCACCGCGCCGCGGTAGAAGCGCTGCTGGCCGGATTGCGCGGCTCGGGCAAGCCGTTGCTGCATACCAGCGGCTMGAGCGTGATCGGCGACGACGCCGGCGGCAATGCCTTGTCGCCGCGCATCTTCGACGAACAGACGCCGTTCGTGGTGGAGCCGGGCAAAGCGGCACGCTACGCCATCGACCAGATGGTGCTGGCGGCCGCTGCGCATGGCGTGCGCAGCGCCGTGCTGTGCAACAGCATGATCTACGGCGTTGGCGCCGGGCTGCATGCCGACAGCGTGCAGATTCCGCCGCTGGTGGCGCAGGCCAGGCAAAGCGGCGTGGTGCGCATCGTCGGCGCGGGCGTGAACCGCTGGTCCAACGTGCATATCGCCGATGTGGTGGACCTCTATGCGCGCGTGCTCGACAGCGCGCCCGCGGGCGCCTTTTATTTCGTCGAGAACGGCGAGGCTTCGTACGCGGAGATCGGCGCCGCCATTGCCCGGCGGCTCGGCCTCGGGGCCGTGCAGGCCTGCTCAGTCGAAGCGGCCACGCCCATCTGGGGCGAGGGCCAGTCGCGCTACTCCTTCGGCTCCAACAGCCGCGTGCGCGCCCGGCGCGCGCGCTCGGAACTGGGCTGGCAGCCCCGGCATGCGTCGGTGACGGCGTGGATCGAGAACGAGATGCCGCTCGCCTGACGCCCGCCTGAAGCGCGGATTCATTCAGGCCATGGCCGCCATCGCTGCGCTGGACCGGGGCGGACGCTTGACCAGCCCGGAGGGGTTGGCGCCTGCCTGGGATTGAGGGCGGTGGGTTGGTTGCTGTATTTGCTGTAGTTGCCCGCGTAGATCAGCGCGCCCGGATAGATCGCGCGCAACGCTTGCCTGAACGCGGTCGCCATCGCCGGCGCGTCTTCCCAGTCCCCTTGGCGCGATGAAAGTTGCCCGCGCCAAGGCGGTCACGGCCTGAACCACTTCCTTCAGAATGCGCAGCCGGGGGCCGCC
>NZ_JBFTSF010000538.1:0-2080 GCF_056399905.1 Cupriavidus sp. 01L46 | reverse complement strand
GTGCTGCCGGACCTGGGCAAGCCCGACAAGGCGGCGCTGGAGCGGGCCATGCACGGGCATGTGCTGTCGCAAGCGGAACTGGTCGGCACCTACAAGAAGTTAAGGCGCTAGCGAAACCGCCCGCCGGATGCCCCCTGCCAGGGAGATGAAAGTGAAATACGCGCGTAGTGGCCAATCCAATCCCGCACGCCACCGTGGCCATGCCGCCAGCCAGCCGACTGGTAAGGGCGGCGGCGGTGGCAATCGCGATGTGCCTGGCGTTGCCGCTGCAATACGCAACTCGTTGAATCCGCCCAGATGACCGATGTGCCGCCGACKCCATTCCCCAAGCCGCTTTGCCGTTCGCGCGTCGCCGTCCTACAACTGAGAGGTAGGCCGGAAGGCGCCGGACTGCACCTGTCGAGGAGAAGCATAATGTGCCGCTGGCTGGCCTACTCGGGCAAATCCGTTCCGCTGGAAGCCGTCCTGTTCCAGCAGGAGCACTCGCTGATCGACCAGAGCTTGAATTCGCGGCTGGGTCATACCACCACCAATGGCGACGGGTTCGGCGTCGGTTGGTACGGACGTCACTCGGAAGTGCCGTTCCGCTACCGCTGCCTGCACCCGGCGTGGAGCGACACCAACCTGCGCGAAACGGCACGGGCGGTGCGGGCGCCGCTGTTCGTCGCTCACGTGCGGGCGGCTACCGGCACGCCGACGCAGGAGACCAACTGCCATCCGTTCCGCTTCGGCCGCTGGCTGTTCGTCCATAACGGTCTGATCCGCGAATACCCCGTCGTGCGGCGCGACCTGATGATGGCCGTGGCGCCGCACCTGTTCCGCTGGATCGAGGGATCGACCGATTCCGAGGTGATGTTCTTCCTGGCCCTGACTTTCGGCCTAGAGCGAGATCCGCGCAGCGCGCTGGAGCAAATGGCGGGGCTGATCGAGGACGTCGGCCACCGCCACGACGTGCAGTTTCCGCTCAACATGACTGTCTGCGTGACCGACGGCCAGCAGATCGTGGCGGCGCGCTATTCGAGCGAGGCGGAATCGCGCTCGCTCTTCCACAGCACCTCGTTCAGGCAGTTACGCGCGCTCTACCCGGACGACCCGCGCATCATCGCCGCCGGCGACGACGCATTCCTGGTGCTTTCCGAGCCACTGATCGACGTGCAAGAAGTGTGGGAGGAGATTCCCGAGGCGACCATCTTGGTTGCCCGGGGAGGCGAAATCAAGCACGACCGCTTCTTGCCGCGGCTCCCGGACCAGTCGACATAGTAGGGCAGCTATTTCATGTCCATCGGAGGTGCAAAATCTTGCGCAGCGGCGCTATAGGTGGTCAAGCAGCAAGCCGCTGCCTGCCTGCACGACGTTCACCAGAACTGACGATGATTCCGCATATGGGGCTGGCCAAGTTCACCGCGGATGCATTCCTAGCCGCCGCCCGCAAATAGCCAGGCATGCTCCGAGTGGGCAATCTTCGGTCAGCCACCATTGCCCACGGCGTAAAGCGCCGTGGTGCGCCATTTTTTTCTTACCCGAACTCCATTCAGGTAACGCAACGCCTCAAGGATTCCGTCGATGTCGGCCAAAGCGTCTCCGGTGCGGATTTATAACGCATTGATTTAACATAATCATCATCGCTTCAGCGGGACTACCTGCTAGGCTACGCCGCGCATAGAGCGGGGCGCTGTCCCATGATGCCTAGCAGGTCCTCAAAACCCGAGGAGATACGTTGCTGGACCGATGCCCAAAGGGCGCGTGCGCGGTMAGACTTCGCGCGCTCCAGGCTGGCGGCGGCGATGATTTCGAAGGCGTCGATATGCAAGATATCGGCCAAACGGATGGCGAGTTCTTCGCCAATGCCGGCCTTTCCGTTACGGAGCGCACTGAGTGCCGCCTTTGTTACACCAAGGTGCTTTGCGAGTGCGTAATCCGACTCAATGTCAAGAGCAGCCTTAGCTGCATCCAAGTATTCAAGTGGCTTCATAGTCACTACCCMTAAAGAATGTCTACCCGGACTGAAACATAGTCCATTGCCTCTTTCCGTGCAATGGACAAATGACTCTTGACCATCAATAGGCACTTGACTATTATC
>NZ_JBFTSF010000537.1:0-2089 GCF_056399905.1 Cupriavidus sp. 01L46 | reverse complement strand
GTACAAATACTCTCCGAACGTAAGATTCGTTTCTACATCATTCGAGGAATTCAGGGCGAAGGCTCAGGAGGCATTTGATTTTCCGTTGGAAATAGTGCGACCATACAAGCTTTGTGATTTAAAGCCATTTTATGGAAGAATTTTAAAAGATTATGTCGATGGGTATGATTTTTGGGGTCATTGCGATTGCGATCTAATTTTTGGTAATATAAGAAAATTTGCTACCGAAAAAATACTCTCGGCGTGTGATAAATTTCTTGGGCACGGTCATTTTTCATTGTATAGAACCTGCTCTTCGAGTTTCGATGAGGTTCTGAGTTTCACAAAGGTGCGCGGGAAATACGATTTTCGGAAAATTCTATCGGATTCGAAAAATTTCGCATTCGACGAATACGATCATGGTGGCATATCTTATGGATACCAGTATCTCCGACCCGACGTATTTTATTCTGGGTATTGCATAGGTTATAGAATCTACGATGATGTTAATTCTGAGATAACACCATTCCGTGATCTGGTMAAGGATGCGGATAAGAAGGGCCGTTCCGTAATCTATAAATTCGACCACGGCCGCCTCGATCGAATAATCGAGGAGAATGACCAGATTCGATTCGAAGAAACCCTATACATTCATATGATGAAGAGGGCCATGTCGGATAACGCGGTTCGTGTCGACGAGTTTCTCATAATACCAAATTCATTCATTCCAATGGTCAACGACATTGACAGCAATCTCGTCGGGAAGTTGGCGAGGTGTTCCGTAGATATGAGAAAGCTGAGATCGGATGCCAGGAAGTTTCGTGCTTGGTTGAAATTGGGGACTCGTATTAGAACCCTCTCGGCAGGGCGGTAGGGCGTCCTATGATCGACATTCTACTTAGGTTATGCCTCCCGATTGTTGCCTTCTATAGCATTCAGTCCTATGCGGCGTTTGCCATTGGCAATACTATTTTTTGGTGGGCTATTAATTCGATAGTGCTGGCATCATTTTTTTTAGTCAGTGGGCACGTTAAGAATTACTCGGTGCCAAGATCGGCCAAAGTCCTGCGCCTGTACTTATGGTGGAACGTGATAGCGATCTTGTGGGGCTGTTCTGTCGCGGAAAATTATTGGGATTGGAAGGGCCTTGCCGATAATGCGATGGCCCTATTACTCCCAATTTCCGCCTATTTGGCATTTAATAAAGACCGGCTGCATAGAATGCTGCGGGGATATGTGCGTTTTGCAATCCCTTCATTCATGTTTATTTTGGTTTATGCAAACAGAGGTGCTTACGGGTTTTATTTGGCGCTTGTGCCATTGCTGTTGCTGGCGTTGCCATTGATACAACGGAGATGGCAAGTTGTATTGTTGATTTTGGCAACACTGGTTTTATTTGCCGATTTTGGGGCGAGAAGTAGCGTAATTAAATTCTCGATTCCTCTTTTGCTGCTCCCACTGTATGTGTTCGCTCGCCTTCGATCTAAATGGATATTGGAATGGATACGTCTAGCGATATTCTTCTTTCCGGTATTCTTATTTTATTTGGGTGTTTCCGGAATTTTCAATGTTTTTAACATTGATGAATATATTGGAGGTCAATACGTTGACGCTTCTGTGGTGGATGGTCAGCGTGTTGATGAAAACCTTAAAGCTGACACCAGGACGCGCCTCTATCACGAAGTTTTGACGTCCGCAGACAAGCATGATAGTTGGTGGTTTGGGCGCTCTCCGGCACGAGGGAACGACACGGTCGTATTCGAAGACCTTAGAGAAATTTCGGGGCGAGCGGAACGCTTGAGGAATGAAGCGGCAATCCTGAATGTGTTCAATTGGACTGGAATTATTGGTGTTGCTTTGTATGGTTTAATATTTTTTGTTGCCTCCAGATTGGCGGTTGTCGCCTCTTCAAATATGTTTTGCAGATTGGTTGGTATATTTGTTGCGTTTAATTGGGCATATTCTTGGGTGGAAAACGGGAATATATTCAATCTAAATTATATTGGTATTTGGTTGATGGTTGGAATCTGTCTGTCTCCGGAGATGAGACGAATGAGCGACAGCGACATGCGATATTGGATCAGAGGCCTATTTGTGAGCGGAACAAAGA
>NZ_JBFTSF010000536.1:0-2112 GCF_056399905.1 Cupriavidus sp. 01L46 | reverse complement strand
TCTCCAAGTTCCCGGCCGCCGTACGTGACCTGGCACTGGTGGTAAAGCAGTCGGTGCGCGTGCAGGACCTGCTCGACGCCATGCGCGAAGCCCTGGAAAAACAGGGCTCCGCACGCTATTGCCAGAGCCTGGTGCTGTTCGACGAGTTCCGCCCGAAGGCAGCTTCGGCGGCCATTGGCGCGGACGAGAAAAGCCTTGCGTTCCGCTTGACCTTGCAAGATACTGGGGCGACCCTCCAGGACGAAACCGTCGACAGCGCGGTGCGTTGCATGGTCGAAGCCGCCAGCGCTGCATTCCAGGCGCGGATGCGCGGCTGATCCACCAGCTGACATGACAATGGAGCGCCCGGACTTCCGCATCCGGGCGGATCGCCACACTGAATGACAATGAACGATCGACACGCGTATCTCATGGCCTCTGCAATGGGTGAAGCAGGCGACMGCCAGGCAGCCTCGCTCGACGACGATACGTCCGACGCTCGCGTCGCTGAAGTGCCGACCCTCACGAAGGCCGAGCTTGCTGAAATGCTGTTCGACCAGGTCGGTCTCAACAAGCGCGAGTCCAAGGACATGGTCGAAGCTTTCTTCGACGTGATTCGCGAAGCGCTGGAACAAGGCGACAGCGTCAAGCTCTCCGGCTTCGGCAATTTCCAGCTGCGCGACAAGCCGCAACGTCCCGGCCGCAATCCCAAGACGGGCGAGATCATTCCTATCACGGCACGACGTGTGGTGACTTTCCATGCCAGCCAGAAGCTCAAGGGCCTGGTGGAAGAGCGTGCCGGCCTGGTAGCGGTGCCCGGCTGATCGTTTGCCAGCAGCGCGACGACTCGTTATCCTGCTGAATCCGTCTATCACCCTTGTTCGCGCGCTAGCCCGCGCGAACACCACAACTTCTCCCGGCACGGCCTGAAGCCCGCCTATTCACCGTATGTCGGAAAGATCCAGCGAACGCATCTTGTTGCCGCCGATTCCCGCCAAACGCTACTTCACCATTGGGGAAGTCAGCGAGCTTTGCGCCGTCAAGCCGCATGTGCTGCGCTACTGGGAGCAGGAGTTCACGCAGCTCAAGCCCGTCAAGCGACGCGGCAACCGGCGCTACTACCAGCATCATGAAGTCCTGCTGATCCGGCGCATCCGCGACCTGCTGTACGAGCAGGGCTTCACGATCAACGGTGCCCGCAATCGCCTCGACGAAGGGCGGCAGCACAGCCATGCCGCCACCGAGGACGAACAAGCGCTGGCGGCGCAAGCCGCCGGTGAAGCGCCGGTTTTTTCGCTCGACCTCAACAGCCTGCGCAACGAACTGGTGGAAGTGCAGCACCTGCTCGCGCAGCTTCAACAGATCGCGAAGCACGAATAAAAAGTGCACTAACGACTAGCCATTTTTAAAAAGCTTCTGATATAATCTTTTTCTTTCGGGGCGTAGCGCAGCCTGGTAGCGTACCTGCATGGGGTGCAGGTGGTCGGAGGTTCAAATCCTCTCGCCCCGACCAGTATTAAGAAAAACCCGCACAGCATTTGTTGTGCGGGTTTTTTGTTGTCTGTTCAAAACGCCAGCATTTAGCCCGGCAAAATCACGTGACAACAAGCATCGTCGAATTCGCCTGAATCTCTTCGGATCGACGCTGTCATCGCTGCCACGCAGTCTCCCTGTATTAGCTCGCCGGCGAGTCATGCCAGGCCGATGAAGTCGCCTTGCCCCATGTGGCCCAATACGGATCGGCCGGCTCTTCGCGAGTGGCATAGTGGCGCTCGCCCCGTGTGCGCACGCGTAGCGATCTCGCATCGAGAAGGTCGATGCCTTCCGCGAGCGCGAAGCGCAGCCGCGCCCCATCGTGCTCGATCACCAGGCTGTCGATAGGACGAGGCAGGGCCTTGAGTGCGGCGGTGTCGATGCCCATCAGATAGAGCGTTGCACCGGCGGCCTGCGCGGCGGCCTCGGCTTCCGGATTCCAGGTATCCGCCGTGAGCAGCGGGTCGTCCACGGTCAGGGTCTGGCACGCGATGGCCGTGCCGTGGGGGTCGTGGGTGCAGCCGGTGTTGTGGGTGTAGAGATAGATGACGCCAGGATCGCAGGTGAACATAGCTTCACTCAGAAAATACTGTATGGATA
>NZ_JBFTSF010000535.1:0-2114 GCF_056399905.1 Cupriavidus sp. 01L46 | reverse complement strand
CCGTGCTGACGAAGCTCAGCGGCACGCTTGCCCCGACATGCAGTCGCAGCAGCAACAGGTCAACTCTCTGTCCAGCCATCAGGCTCACGATTGGCCCGTCATGCTCCAGGTAGCCGCGCTCGTCCAGTTCGGGCCTGCCCGAGTGAAAGGTGGTCGATTCGTTGTACCGCACGAAACGCACCGGCACGAAGCGGTGGCCATCGTAGATTTCGCGTGCCAACGGCTTCGGCGACGGCCCCGGCTTGGCAGGCGCCGCTACGCCTTTGCCTTTCGGTTGTGGCGGGGGCGGCACGGTGCACGGCTCCATGGTGCCTGGCGGCGCACTGCCGCCGCCCGCGGCCAGCTTTGCGATGAAGCCGGGATGAAACTGCTTGACGTTCGAGCCAGCGAGGTCGCGGTGGAAACCATACGCCTGCGACGGATCGACCTTGTTACCGGCGAGTTCGTGTCGCTCAATCTCACCGTTGGGTTCAAAGCCGCTGTCCACCTGAAAGCGCAGGATGGCATCCTCGATCTCGATGTGGTCCAGCTTGTCATCGGGTGTCTGCAACACGGCAACTTGGCCGGGACGTACGGGCCAGTAGGGCTTGTCGTAGTAGCCCAGCACCATCAGGCGGCGCTTGGCGCCCTGAACACCCATTTGCGTCGTGCCATTGGTTTTCTCGTCGTCGCTGTAGTCACGCGCGGTCAATTGGATTTGGGTACCAAGKATCTCCAGCTCGCCGGTCAGGCCCGGTTGCAGGCCCGGCAGCGGAATCTGACCGTTGGCCTCGGTCGTGCCCTCTGCGTCTGGTTGCCCTGGGATGCGCAGCTTGTAGCGCAGGCCAGCCAACCCGCGCTCGGCCTCAGTGCGGGAGATACCCGGAAACAGTTGGAAATAGATACGTAATGGGCGCAGCGGTAAAACCACCTTGCACACCGCGCCGCCCGGGTTGAGGGTCAGCTCGGGGTGGGGGTTGGGGGGTGCCGCAGGGGTCTTCTGCTGAGAACGTGCGGGATGTGTTGCCATGGGTGTTCTTACAGGATTTCGATTTTCACGGTTTCGCCAAACTCGGCCAGCTTGGGCGCGGTCTCGCCCTCGGCATTGGTCACGCCTTCGATGAGGCTGCCATCGGCGCGCGTAATGCGGTAGGGCTGGTACGGTGCAATGTGGTCATTGCCATCCCAATGCAGCTTGTAGAAGCCTTCGYAACCCTTGCCGAACCTCGGCATCGGCACGCTGGCAGTCTTCGGGCCGGTCAATTGCTTGCTGCCCGCGTGAACCGTCCATGCGCCACTGGTGCCGCTCTCGATGCCGCTGGGCGTCATGCGGTAGTAAGTGCCTCCAACGTTGAACACAATCTCCTTGGCGGCGGTGACTTCGATCCTGCCTTCGGTGCTGGTGACCTTCAGGGTGTTGCGCGCCACGACGTCCATTTCGTTGTCTTGCGCCTGCACCGCGACTTTGCCCTTGCGGGCGATCAGCTTCACGTCTTCGGTATGGCCGCACAGCGAGACTCCTTTGGCCGCGCTGCCGACAATGCTGTGACCCGCAGAGATAGACAAATGCTTGCCGGTGGTCAGCGCCGCATGGTCGCCGCTGTGCACGTGTATGGTCTTCGGTACCCATGCAAGTAAGCTCCGTGATGTCAGGCGCCCTCGGAGCATTCCTGACGCAACGCGAAAAAACCCCGGCCACCTTACGTGACTTGGGCTCCCGAAAAAAATCCGCTACTCCGATGAATTTAGCTTCACAAACCTATCGACTTGGAAACGGGGTGTCTATGAGACTATTCCGGAATTGAATCCAGAACGCTCCGCTCCAGGTGAAGTTGCATGATCCGCAAGGCCATGAGGCTTGAACCTGATGTACCTTGCGCCAGTGCTGGCGCACCGATCCGCAAGTGATTTTCACAAATACCAGGACGGTATCCTGCAGCGAGAAACGCTATGCCGCAATCGGACAAGTATGAAATTCGATGAGAAGTTTGGCGATGAGGGTGGCTATGAAACGATCAGAAAAGCGGCTACCGTTCGGTTCATTCAGCACACTGTGGGTACTCCGGCGCGAGCAGGCATGCTGCACCATCGAGGATGTGGAAGCGTTCTAACTTCCTACGGGACACCCTGCCACC
>NZ_JBFTSF010000534.1:0-2124 GCF_056399905.1 Cupriavidus sp. 01L46 | reverse complement strand
GGCTCGGGCGGCGGCGAAAACCGCGCTACCGAAATCTCGGAAATCTCGCGCTCGCTCAAGGGCTTGGCCAAGGAACTCAACTGTCCGGTGATTGCACTGTCGCAGCTGAACCGAAGCCTGGAACAGCGCCCGAACAAGCGCCCGGTGATGTCCGACTTGCGCGAATCCGGCGCTATCGAGCAGGATGCCGACGTGATCCTGTTTATTTACCGCGACGAGGTCTACAACCCCGATTCGCAGGACAAGGGCACGTCCGAGATCATCATCGGCAAGCAGCGTAATGGCCCAATTGGCACCGTGCGGCTGACGTTCCTGGGCCAGTTCACCAAGTTCGACAACTTCAGCGGTGGCCCCGCCTTCTTCGACAACGACAACTGAAGCCAGTCTTGGCGCGGCTTGCCGGGCATCGTGGCTCGGTGGCCACAGTTGATCGTGCCTGCCGTGTGTCAAAGTCCCCCGGCATCGCCGCACAAACCTGTAAAATATTGCGTTTTGATGACAGCCGCCCTCGGGCGGCTGTCGTTTAATGCGTATCCGCCTGATTCAGTAACTACCCGCGGCGCCCCCGCGCTTCGACAAGGAACATTCCRTGTTCGGCCGATTCATGCCCACTGAGGGCAAGTTCTTCGAATACTTCAACCAGCATGCTGATTGCGCGGTGACCGCCGCCCGCGAGCTGGAAGTGCTGGTCAACGACCTGCCCAATGCCGAGGCCCACGCCCGCCGCGTGCAGGCCACGKAAAAGAAAGCCGATCGCATCACGCACGACACGATCGACCTGCTGCACAAGACCTTCATCACGCCGCTGGACCGCGATGAGATCCACAAGCTCATCACCACCATGGACGACATCCTCGACCTGATGGAAGACGTGGCTGAAACCATCTCACTGTACGACGTGACCAGCCTGACCGACGAGGCGCGCAAGCTGGCCTCGATCTGCGTGCAGTGTTGCGACCAGGTCAAGATCGCGGTAGGCCTGCTCGAGGACATGAGCAATGCTGGCGCCATCCTGAAGACGGCGCAGCAGATCGACCAGCTCGAGTCCGAGGCCGATCGCGTGATGCGCGCCGCCATGTCCAAGCTGTTCCGCGACGAAACGGACGTCAAGCGCCTGATCAAGCTGAAGGCGATCTACGAGCAGCTCGAAACCATTACCGACAAGTGCGAGGACGTCGCCAACATTCTCGAAGGCATCGTCCTGGAAAACGCCTGAGGCACAAATCGGCATGCAAACMATWCAAATGAGCYTGTGGGTSATCGGCCTGCTGGTSGYKCTCGCSCTGCTGTTCGAYTTCATGAACGGCTTTCACGATGCCGCCAACTCGATTGCCACGGTGGTGTCGACGGGCGTGCTCAAGCCGCACCACGCGGTGGCCATGGCGGCCATGTGCAACGTGGTGGCGATTTTCATCTTCCACCTGAAGGTGGCGGCAACCGTCGGCACTGGCACGATCGACGTCAACATCGTCGATCACTACGTGATCTTCGGTGCCCTGATGGGTGCCATTGCCTGGAACCTGATCACCTGGTACTACGGCATTCCCTCGTCGTCCTCGCACGCGCTGATCGGTGGCCTGGTTGGGGCCGCTGTGGCCAAGAGCGGCACCAGCGCCCTGGTGGGCGGTGGTCTTCTCAAGACCGTGGCTTTTATCGTCATTTCGCCGCTGCTGGGCTTCCTGCTTGGCTCGCTGATGATGGTGATCGTGGCCTGGACATTCTTCCGCACGCCGCCGTCGCGAGTCGATCGCTGGTTCCGCAGGCTGCAACTGGTCTCGGCATCGCTGTACAGCCTGGGCCATGGCGGCAATGACGCGCAGAAGACCATCGGCATCATCTGGATGTTGCTGATCGCCAGCGGCCACGTGGCGCAGGGCGGTGCGGAGCCGCCGATCTGGGTCATCGTTTCCTGCTACGTGGCGATCGGCATGGGCACCATGTTTGGCGGCTGGCGCATCGTGCGTACCATGGGCCAGAAGATCACCAAGCTCAAGCCGGTAGGCGGCTTCTGCGCGGAGACGGGCGGTGCCATCACGCTGTTCATCGCCTCGGCGCTGGGCGTGCCGGTGTCGACCACCCATACCATCACCGGCGCCATCGTCGGCGTGGGCTCGGTGCAGAAGA
>NZ_JBFTSF010000533.1:0-2136 GCF_056399905.1 Cupriavidus sp. 01L46 | reverse complement strand
GTCATGGGTGTCTCCTGCCTGATGGACTGGGCTGCCTCATGCGTAACTGGGCGAGCCCTTCTACTCGTTGCCAACGCGCTCTTCATCAACCAGACGCGCTGATTGTTAGCGCTAACATTTCGAGGCGAATCACTTGGGCGTTTCGCCTGCCAATCAACAACGGCTGTATGTTAGCGCTACCATTTGACAGATTCAAGGCTCAACTTTGCAGGGAAATCCCTAGCCGCATTCAAATAGAGCCTTTTGATTTGCTTTTTGAGGTACTTCTTCTTTCGATGATGCTGAAACCGACATCGACAACGGTCTCGGACCCGGCGGACTCCGTCTTCTCGATCCTGGCGACCAGGAAACGCGCAGCGCGATTGCCGATCGCCTTCCCATCGATGCTGACGGAACTGAGTGTCGGAGACAACTCGGCGGCGAAATCGTAGTCGCCGAACCCCATCACCGCGAGCTGATCCGGAACACCAATGCCCCGCTCTTGCGCCTCCACGATGACCCCCTGCGCCAAAGGGTCGGAGCTGCAGACCACGACATCCAGCCCAGGGGCACGTTCCAGTAGCTTGGCGAAATGCCGCTTGCCCAAGCCCATGGTGCTTGGCACCGGCACCGACTCGAGGGGCACGTCGCTGATGCCGTGTCTGGCCAGCGCCGCAAGCAAGCCGCGGCGGCGAACGTCGMCCCGCTGGTCATTGGCGAACACAAGTCCGAATCGCCGATACCCCTTGTCCAACAGATACTCCGCCACGGCCACCCCGACCTGCTCGTGGGAAAAGCCAACCAGCATGTCCATTGGCGAGGGACTCATATCCCAGGTCTCGACCAGCGGGATGCCGGATTTGAGCAGTCGGGTGCGCGTGGTGTCGGTATGCACCGTGCCGGTCAGGACGATGCCATCGGGACGGCGGCTCAGGATGGCGTCCAGCAGTTCCTGCTCGCGCGACGCGTCGTATCCGGAAAGGCCGAGCATCACCTGGTATCCGGCCTTGCCGAGTTCGTCCGTGAGCGCCTGCGTGACTTGGGCAAACATGGAATTCGCGATGGTCGGCACCACTACCGCAACGAGCCGGCTACGGCGTGAAGCCAGTCCCCCTGCAAGCAGGTTCGGCACATAGCCAGTGCGCTCGATGGCACCTTTCACCACCGCGAGCGTGCGAGGCGAAACCCGTTCCGGGTTGTTCAGGACCCGCGACACCGTCATGGCAGATACGCCAGCGATGCTGGCGACATCGGCCACCGTGGCGCTGCCGGTCGCTCGGGGCGAGCTGCKAGCGTGCAGCAACGCTGCCGGTACCGGCGTCTTGCCGCTGCCCTCTTCGCTGGACGGGTTGCCCTCAATGGCTTTTTTTGCCTGCTTCATCGCTTCTGCTGGTAGTTGTGCCGGGGACCGGATAGTTGCTTCCGAACGCCGCACTCGCAGAGTATACCCACCTGGCCAGGCAGACCCGATGCCGCCGGAAGCGGGTTGCATGTGTCCGCCTTGAACCTGGATGCCTTCTTTATCCGATATCCCATAGCGCTGCGCCATTCCCCCCAGCTGAAAGTGAAAGCCATCCATCACCTGCCCTGGCCGTGTTTCGGGCAGCCGGTTCTACAGAATCGCGGTGCCGCCGCCGTTAATGGAGGCGGCAACCCACGACAAGCTCATCGTCCTGACAGATCTCGCGATCCATGAATCCACCCCCGCAAGACCAGACCCAACCGATTACCTTCCAATGGGCGCTCGCGCTCACCTTCGTGGCCTGGTTTGTCGAGGTGATATTGACCATGTTGCTGCGCCCGGCCTTGCTGCGCAGCGGCATGCAGCCAATGGCCGCAGCCAGCCTGATTCGCGTGGCCTGCTATGGGCTGGTATTCAGCACCCTGCTGCATGCCAGCGGGCTGAGCTACCGCAGGTTGTTCCACGAGGGCCGGGCCAGCGTGGCGGCCACGCTGGGCGTGCTGGCCCCCCCGATCCTGCTGATGGTGCCGCTGATCTTGCTGCTCGATGGGCTGGCTATGTCTCGCTGACGCTGCGCTTGTCCGGCGAGTTCGACGATCTCAGGCAGCGTCTGGCGGCCATCGCGGATCGCTGGAACATTTAAGCCTGCTTTGGTGTTCACCGGTCGCCTCGACGCCGGTGATGAGTTTGCCCGG
>NZ_JBFTSF010000532.1:0-2191 GCF_056399905.1 Cupriavidus sp. 01L46 | reverse complement strand
GCCCGCCTGCCTGCAGCGCCTACGCGAGCGCCTAAAGTCGCTGCCCAATGTGAAACGACCCGGTCGCTCATGCGACCGGGTCGTCAAGTCCCGCCCTTCACGCTATGCCGTTCGCTTCCTCAATAGGGACCTTAACTGAACGGCATTACCCCTTCGGCACCAACTTGCGCTAGATCAAGTTCGCACCCCACCTCGCCGGATAGCATTCGAACCTACGCCGTCGCCCCGCGGATCAAGGTCTGTCTTTGTCGTCTCCCCTCCCCTTTGCCCGACACCCTGAAACCCCTGGAGCGCCCGGCGGCATTCCATCATTCAGCGCACAGGTGCACAGGTAGCCGATGAAACTCAAACCAAGCTGGGGTATAGCGGTATTGTTCGTTGCCGGCGCCATTGGCGCTGCCGCGTGGTGGCTTGGCAGCCAGCGCGATCCGTGGCCGGCTGATGTGGTCCACAGCAACGGGCGCATGGAGATCGGCCGCCTTGACGTGGCGGTGAAGTATCCGGGCCGCGTCATCGATCTGCCGGTTCGCGAGGGCGATGCCCTGGCTGCGGGCGCCGTGGTGGCCCGACAGGATGACGCCGAATTATTGACTCAACTCAGCCTTGCCACTGCAGCCCGCGAGCGTGCCGTGCAGGCGGCGTCGCGCGCGCAGGCGGAGATCGAGGGGCGCGCGAGCCGCCAGCGGCTGGCGCGGCTGGAGTTGACCGAGGCGGTCAAGCTCTACCAGGACCGCCAGATTTCTTCCGTGGAGCGCGATCGCCGGCAGCTTGGCCTGGATGGCGAGAGCGCGGGCGTGACCGGCGCGCGCGCGGCGCTTGGCGAGGCCAACGCAGCGATCGCAGAGGCCGATGCCCAGATTGCCCGCCTGAAGATCCTGCTGGATGAGGCAACCATCCGCGCGCCGGTGGCCGGGCGTGTGGAGTATCGCGTGATCGAGGTCGGCACGGTGCTGCCGGCGGGCGGCCGCGTGGTGTCGCTGCTGAACCTGGCCGATATGTATTTCACGGTGTTCCTGCCCGCGGGTGCTGCCGGCAAGCTGGCTATTGGCGACGAGGCGCGCATCGTGCTGGACGCAATGAAGGACGAACCGATCCCGGCCCGTGTCAGCTTTGTGGCCAGCGAGGCCCAGTTCACCCCCAAGTATGTCGAGACCGATGCCGAGCGCGCCAAGCTGATGTATCGCGTCAAGCTGCAGCTGGCGCCCGAGGTTGCCCAGCGTTACGCGGCCAAACTGAAAGCCGGCATGACGGGCGATGGCTTCGTGCGCCTGGATGCCAGGCAGTCCTGGCCCGCTGCGCTGACGCTGCCCCGGCAGCCGGCCTGACGCCATGCCAAGCCCGCACCCCAACGGTGCCACGGCCATCCGGATCGATGGCTTGTCGCACCGCTACGGCACCAGCGTGGCGCTGGACAATGTGTCGCTCACGCTGCCCGGCAATGCCACCATCGGCCTGATCGGCCCCGATGGCGTCGGTAAATCGACGCTGCTCGGCGTGATTGCCGGGGTCAAGCGTATCCAGCAGGGCCATGCCGCCGTGCTGGGCGCGGACTTGCGCGACCGGCAGGCGCGCGAGGCGCTGTTGCCGCGCGTGGCGTTCATGCCGCAGGGGCTGGGACRCAACCTGTACCCGACGCTGTCGGTCTACGAGAACGTGGACTTCTTTGCCCGGCTGTTTGGCCTGGGCGGCGCCGAGCGGCGCCAGCGCATCGAGCGCCTGCTGGCCGCCACCGGGCTGGCGCCCTTCCCCGACCGTCCGGCGGGCAAGCTCTCGGGCGGCATGAAGCAGAAGCTCGGCCTGTGCTGCGCGCTGGTCCACAACCCGGACCTGCTGATTCTCGACGAGCCCACCACGGGCGTGGACCCGCTGTCGCGGCGCCAGTTCTGGACCCTGGTGGAGGATCTGCGCGCCGAGCACAGCAATATGACGGTGATCGTCGCCACCGCGTATATCGAGGAGGCGCAGCGCTTCGAGCATCTGGTGGCCATGGATGCGGGCAAGGTGCTGGTGTGCGACCCTACCGCCGATGTGCTGGCGCGCGCGGGCACCGGCGACCTGGAGCAGGCCTATATTTCGCTGCTGCCGGCGGCCCGGCGCGGCGATGCCACGGGGCTGGTGATCCCGCCMCGCCCGCCGGATGGCGACAAACCCGCCATCGAGGCCGAGGGGCTGACGCGGCGCTTCGGTGCCT
>NZ_JBFTSF010000531.1:0-2204 GCF_056399905.1 Cupriavidus sp. 01L46 | reverse complement strand
ACCCACCGGCGTGGCGAGCGCGATACGGCAGACAAGGACTAGGCCGGGCGACAGCGATTCTGGCCAGTCATCGCAAGGAAATTACGCGACCACGGTACGATCGGGATTGGCCGCGGCCAGTGCCTGCGCGCGATCGGCGCTGGGCGGATAGATCCACTCGGCGTTGATCCGGCCCTTGAGCGCCTTGGCATCCGCGCCAACGAGCTTCACTTCGCGCTCCCAGCCCTCGGTGTAGACCGCGCCCCACGGACCCAGGTCCAGGCAGGTGACGTACCTCGGCTGGCGGTAGGGGATCGGTGCGAGGCCGAGCAGGTCCGCGGCAACGTTGTGCCCCGCCGAGCGGCCAAGGTTCATCGCGTGCTGGCACGACATCGCGGCATAGTTGCCATCATCGTCCGTGGCGGCATAGGCGACATCACCGGTGGCAAACACGGCATCCACGCCCTTGACGCGCAGGTTGCTGTCCACATGCAGGCGACCGAATGCATCGCGCTGCGCGGGGATCTGCTGCGTGAGCGCGCTGGCGCGCACGCCCGCCGTCCAGATCACCGTCTTGGCATCGATGCGCTCGCCGTCCGCCGTGGTCAGGCCGTTCTCGTCGACCGACGCCACCGACGCGCCTAGCCGCCAGGTCACGCCAAGCGCTTCAAGCGCTTGCGTGATGACGGGACGCGGGCCGGCGCCGAGCTCGGCGGCCACCTCGTCATGGCGATCGACCACGATGACGTTCACCTCGGCGTCCTCGCCCAGCGCTTCGCGCAGGCGCGCCGGCATTTCGGCCGCGGTCTCGATGCCGGTGAAGCCGCCACCGGCCACCACGATGGTATTGCGCGCGGCGGATGCCGGATGATCGGCAAGGCGCTTGATATGCGCCTCCAGCTCGGCCGCCTCATCGATCTGGTCCACGCTGAATGCATGCTTGTCCAGGCCCGGGATCTGCGGGCGGAACAGGCGGCTGCCCGTCGCGAGCACGAGGCGGTCATAGGACAGCGTTGACCTCGCTTGATCGACGCCAACCACCTCGACTTCATTGCGGCTCGCATGGATGCGCTCGACGGTGCCCTGGATGAACCTGACGCCRACCGCATYGAAGATSTCSTKSAGCGGCGCCCKCATCYGCGCRGCACCYRCYTCATAGARGCGCGGACGCACATGCAGTTCCGGCTGGGGCGCGATCAGTGCGATCTCCACATCCTTCTGGCCGTGCAGGTCGATCAGGCGCGCCGCGCTCAGGGCACTCCACATRCCGGCGAAGCCGGCGCCAACGATCAGGATACGTTTAGCCATCATGCAACTCCTCTGAATTTACGCTTGCGTTCAAGCCGCCGGACCTCGCACGCTGTGCGACGCGCCGGCCCATAACTCCGATTCTATGAGTCGTAGTTTTGAAACTCAAGGGATTTTTTCGGCGCGCGTTGCCAACGGCGAGTTCGCCGCATGCGGCGACGATGCGCCTTGCCTGCGGCAGCAGCACGAAATCGTAGCGAGAGGATCGAGCCCGCCAAGCATCATTGCGTGATGTTCGACATCACGTTGGCGCGCTATTGGCAGCGGTGCTGGTTGCAGCCCTGTGATGGCCGCCGCCGCGCGGGCAACACTCGCGCAGCGCCGGCGTGGCGGGTCATGGTGTATTGCTGTTGTGGCAATTGCCGGGGTATTTCCGAGCGTGATTGTGAAGCGCTATTGCTGATGGCCCGATGCCCGTAGCCTCTTGCTCATGAAAGGTGCGCTCAAAAAGCTGCGCCACCGTTTAGCGCGCATATCTTCCAATGACGCTTTGGCCGCCAAGCGCATGGCCCTTTAGCGCCTGCATCAGTTCGTCCCTGGTCAGGCCGGGCGGCAGCGCGGTTGGCGCAAGGTCTGTGGCGATGACGGTCAACACATAATGGTGCGGCGCATCACCAACCGGCGGACAAGGTCCTCGATAAATCGGCTCGCCGCGGACACTCTTGCCAATGGTGACGCCTTGGCCACTGGTCTGGCCCTCGCCTTCCTTCAGCTGGCCGCGATCGGCGGCGATGTTGTAGGCAACCCAATGCGAATTACCTAGCCCCATATTGCCGTCGGGATCCAGTAGCAGCACCGCCATGGACCTGGTGCCGGCGGGAAGATTCGACCACGACACCTGCGGCGACACGCCTTTGCCGCCGCAATCGGACGTATTGTTGCCATGCAGCGCAGGGATCGTCGCCCCGTCCGCGAAC
>NZ_JBFTSF010000530.1:0-2226 GCF_056399905.1 Cupriavidus sp. 01L46 | reverse complement strand
GCCTAGCGCATAACGGCAAGGTGACAAAGCAAAAAGCCCGTGCGGCTTGAACCGGACGGGCTTTTGGAATCTGGTTGCGGGGGCAGGACTTGAACCTGCGACCTTCGGGTTATGAGCCCGACGAGCTGCCAACTGCTCCACCCCGCGATTGAGAATATACGCGGATTAGCGGCATCTGGATAGCCCTAATACAAAAAGAACTGAAAAGTGCTAGCGCCCATTCTTTTGGCGTGCGGCGGCCGCTCCATGTACGCTCGCGAATGCACGCATCCGCGTCAGCGGCACTCAGCTATTTTCATCGATCCACTGCTTCGCCCACGCGTAAGCCGCGATTTTTGCGTCGGCTGCCGTGGCGTGATTGCGGCCGATGGATTTGGAATCCTGCACTACCGCCCCGTCCTCCCAGATCGCGCATGACGCAATGTGCAAACCGTCCTTGATCGTCTTGCAGAAGACGTGGACTACGTACCCTTTGTACTCTGTGATGCCGCTTTCCATCTGTGTCCTGGCTCCCCTGCATGCTTCTCGTCGAAATCTCGCTGGATCCTAGCACGCGCAGGGTTATTCATTCACATCAGCGCCGGTGTATCCCCGACACGAAATGCCAATTGTCATTTTTTGCAAAATTGTCGAATAACCCCACCGCTGTGGGCAGGTGCCGCCAACGTCTCTTCCTGTAACCTGCGTGCGCAGCGTGGTCAGGGACTCGAAAACCCGCTGTATCTGCAGATAATAATGAATGGGAAATCCAATGGATATTAGAGAGGAATCCAGGTCGGGGATGAATCGCCGCACCCTGCTGACGCCCGCAGTTGCAGCCATCACGCTTGCCGTATTGAGCGCGTGTGGCGGAGGTGGAGACGGCGGCACGGCGACGACCCCGGCTGCCAAGGTAACGCTGCAAGGCGCGGCAGCCAGCGGCGCCTTCATGGCTAATGCCCTGGTCACCGTCTATGACGCTGATGGAAAGGTCGTGGGCAGCAACACGGCGGATGGCAGTGGCCATTTTGAATTCGATGTCACCGCATTCCGTGCACCGTTTGCGGTTGTCGCCACCGGCAGCAGCGGAGGCGACCAGCTGACCTATGTCTCGGTACTGGCGACCAAGCCAGCCAATGGCTCCGCCACCGTCAACGTGACGCCGCTGACGACCGCCGTGGCAGCGCTGCTGGTTGGTGGCAATCCCCTGGACCTGACGAAGTCGTCGGTGCTTGGCAGCAAGGCAAGCAGCGCCCAGGTGCAGCAGATCRTCGGCTTGCTGCGCGCCGTACTGGCCAATGTCACGAGCGATGCGGGACTGGACCCGACCGCCTTTGACCCGATTTCCACGCCCCTGAGCAAACAGGGAGAAGGTGCCGATAGCGTCCTCGACGTTATCCGGGTCACGCTGACCGCAAGCGGTGCAAAGCTGACCAGCACCGGCTCCGTGCTAGGCGACAACAATGCTGCGCACGAAGTCATCCTGACACCGGGCTCGCTGGCATCGCCTCCGTCCGCGTTGCCCAAGCCCGAAGTCAAGACCAATGCAGCAACGTTCGAAGGCATCCGTGCCGCCCTTCAGGCCTGTTTTGCGCTGGATCCCGCCGCCCGCGCGAATAGCACTAGCTTGCTTGGCGCTTGCAGCACCGCATTCTCCGGCGATTACCTGAACAACAGCTACACCGCTCGCGATGACCTGTTCACCCTGCTGGCTGCGAGCGACATGAAGGGCGCCAAGTTCGAGGCGCCGGTTGTCCTGTTCAATTCGACCAATGCCCAGAACCAGGCAACCGCACTGGTACGCCTGCMCTTCGTTCGCGCCGACAAATCCACCGACCACATCACGCGCCTTGTCACCAATCGCGCGCCTGCCGGCTGGCAGTTGACGGGCAACCAGCGCAGCTACGAAGCCGCGGTCACGCGGAGAATCAGCAAGGTCACCGAGTTGAATCCGCTATCGGCGCAGGGGATCGTATCGCGCTATGAGAGTGCGCTGCGTTTTCTGTTCAACCCCGCCCGGGGCGCAGGTACGAATGTGCACCTGGTACGGGTGACGGGCCCGGGATTGCCGGCTGCGGGCATTACCCTCTTATCGCCGTTTCGATCGCACAAAAGCAAAACCCCCCAGTACTTTCGTACTGGGGGGTTTCAAGGGAGAGCCTGGCGATTACCTACTTTCACACGGGTATCCGCACTATCATCGGCGTGGAGTCGTTTCACGGTCCTGTTCGGGATGGGAAGGGGTGG
>NZ_JBFTSF010000529.1:0-2257 GCF_056399905.1 Cupriavidus sp. 01L46 | reverse complement strand
CCATCGCAGCAACGTCCGGCAAGGCAGCTTTGCCACCGGCATCCGCCCCGCAGATCTGCCTCACCGGATTGCATTGCCCCCCTCCATGCCGCGGTCCATCGCGACCGCCGCCATCATGGCGCTCGGCTCCCTGGCGGCGCTGCCTGCCGCGGCAGCGTCAGGCGCTTCATGCCAGCCGTTGTCGCCCAACACGATCTCGAACACGGTCACGGCCACTTGCACGCTGGCTTCAGCCAGCAGCCTGCTCGTCACCACCCCCGGCGGCATCATCAGCGTGGTGGGCGGCCCCGGCGTGACGACGCCTTCGGGAGGGCTRTTTGCCCCGGTCACTTTCATCGAAAACCAGGGCAGCATCTCGAGCACTGGCCTGAACGGCGCCAATTCAACCTCCATGCAATCGCCCGCGGGTGGAGACGGCGGCGTCGGCACGGGCATCAGCGTGTCCTCAATGGCTCCCGGCGTGTTTACCGTCGGCGTGATTACCAACAAAGGCTCGATCTCCGGCGTGGGCGGGAATGGTGGCAGTGGCAATCCATCGCCCATCCCTGGAGCCAATGGCGGTGCGGGCGCGGCGGGCATCGGCATCAACGTGTCGACAGCAAACGTCGCGACCATCACCAATAATGGCTCGATCACCGGCACCGGTGGCGCAGGCGGCTCAAACGGCACCACCCAGACAGGTGCATTTGGGCACGCCGGCACGGGCATTGGCGTCAGCATCTCGTCAGGCATGCTGGGCGCGCTAGAAAACAACGCGAGCGCGACCATCTCCGGCATTGGCGGGAATGTGCAAGGCGCGGGGACGATCACCGACACAGGTGGCGCGGCTACTGGCGTCAGCATCGATTCAAGCAGCGTCCAGTCCATTCAGAACGCCGGGACCATTTCCGCCACTGGCGGTTCCCGCCCCAGCTTCATGTTCCCCAACACTCTCGCGGGGGGCATGGCAATCGGTATCGGCATTTCCGGGAGTACGGTTGGCATTGTTGGCAATACCGGGACCATCACGGCATCCTCTCCTGGCGGCTTCAGCACCGGTATCAATGTACTGAACAGTACGGTGGACCGGATTGACAACTTCGGCACGATCTCTGCCGGGACCGCCATCAGTATCAGCGCCGACAGCAAGATCACCAACGGCATCCATAACGCCGGCCGCCTGGACGGTGCCGTCATGCTGGGCAAAGCGACGCTGGAACTGGATGGCGCCACCGCCACCGTGACCGGCCCGGTCTCTGGCCAAGCCGGGTCCGCTGTCAACGTCAACGGCACATTCACGTCGGGCAACACGTTCCAGGTGGACATGTTCAATGTGGCCAAGAGCGCCGTGTTCAACATGGGGCATTACATCAGCGTGGCCTCGGGCTTGAACAACGCCGGCACACTGGCCGTTGCGCCCGGGGCGACCGCGACCATCGATGGTAACTACACGCAATCCGCAAGCGGTGTGTTCCAGACCGGCCTGGGCGCCAAGGGCACCTATGGCAAGCTGGTGGTGAGGGGCACTGCCGACCTGTCCGCCAGCAACAAGATCAATGTGAACGTGGCCGGCGCGCCGGCGCTCGTCGCGGGCACCAGCGTGCAGCCCGGTGTGATCTCCGCCGCCCAGCTGCGGGCYGGCCCGACCTTCACGGTGACCGACAACAGCGCGCTGTTCGATTTCATCGCCACCCGCAACGGCAATGCCGTCGACCTGTGCGTGGCCAGGGCCGGCGCTTCGTCCTGCTCCGCCGCGCCGGTGACTCTGACGCCGGACCCGGCTTCGCCGAGTTCGCCAACCCCGACGCCCACCCCGGCGCCGACCCCGGTGATCACCGTGGTCAGCAGCGTGACCGGCGCGCAGAACACCCCGGGACTGGGCGCCGCGCGCGTGCTCGACGCCCTGATCTCGCAAGGCGCGGGCGCCCCCGCAGCCATGACGCCGGTCATCACCGCCCTGGGCACCCTGCCGACCGAGCAAGCGGTGTCGGACGCGGTCAAGCAGACCCTGCCGCTGATGGTCGCCGGCATGACGGATGTGAACTCCGCCGCCATGCACGCCACCAACCGCGTGATCCAGTCCCGCCAGGAAGCCAACCGCGGCCTGTCCTCCGGCGACGAGTTCGTCAGCGACCGCCAGGTTCAGCGCATCGGCGCCGGTCTCGGTGTAGGCCGCATCCTGGATGAAGGTGTAGTCGGCCCGCAGCGACGGCGTGAAGGTGGTGGTTGGCTGCAGGTTGAAGACGCGGCCGATGCCGGCGCCGACGTGCGCGTTCCA
>NZ_JBFTSF010000528.1:0-2270 GCF_056399905.1 Cupriavidus sp. 01L46 | reverse complement strand
ACATCATGGTGATGATGCCAATGCCGGTCATCGGCAGCGGCATCCGCGCCAACAGGCCAGCCAAGGCAAAGCCCTTGGTGGCGGGCGCAGCAAAAAGTTCTCGGTAAGGGTTGTCCATCTCGTTCTCCAGGGTGCCTCCGCTTGCCAGCGTATGACGGTGCGGCGACAATACATACGCAGCGTATGAATAAGATCGTATATTCATACGCAATGTATGTAAACAATCATGCAGATCGTATGTAAGGAGAAGACGGATGGTTCGTCGCACCCGCGTCGAGATGGAGGAAACCCGCGCCACGTTGTTGGCGACCGCCCGCAAGGTCTTCAGCGAGCACGGCTACGCCGACACCTCAATGGATGACCTCACCGCGCAGGCGGGCTTGACCCGTGGCGCGCTCTATCACCACTTCGGCGACAAGAAGGGATTGCTGGCCGCTGTGGTGGAGCAGATCGACGCCGAGATGGATGCGCGTCTGCAAGTCATCTCCGACGCCGCCGAGAATGCTTGGGAAGGTTTCCGTAGCCGCTGCCGCGCCTATCTGGAAATGGCGCTGGAACCAGAAATCCAGCGCATCGTGCTGCGCGACGCCAGGGCGGTGCTGGGCGGCACGTCGCCCGAATCGCAACGCCATTGCGTCGAGTCAATGCAACGGCTGATCGACAACCTCATGCGGCAAGGCGTCGTGGACGAAGCCGACCCGCAGGCACTGGCATCGCTGATTTACGGCAGCTTGGCCGAAGCGGCGTTCTGGATCGCAGACGGCGAGGACGGCAGTGCGCGACTGGCGCGAGGTATGGTGGCTCTGGATTTGCTGCTGCGTGGGTTGTTAGCCGAGTAATAGCCTTACGAGACGCCGAGGCCACGTCGTCGCTCATTGGACAAGCGTGGCCGGCTAGAAATTCTGCTAAATATTCCGCATGGTACTAATCCGACATACCGATACCATGCCAGCATTCTCTAGCTGCAGTTCTCGCCGAAGCTTCTCGCACTCGTGCTGGCTAGTAAAGGAAAAATATTCACGCGCTGCCGGGTCACTCGACTCTGCCTTCGTGACGGTCAGATGCCAGAGGTCGGCAATGGAGCTTGATTGTTCATCGTCGGAGCTACCTGCGTGAATATCGACAGCATTTCGGTCATTGATAACGACCACGACAACAATCGCGATGCTCGCCGCAACCCACTGTGCAATGCGTCGCAATCTGAAAGAGATCCTTGTCATGCCGGCATGCAAGATGATGTTGGCGTTGTTGTGATCCTCATATGGTAGCGTTTTATCGTCGGCAAACAATCCCCTCGATCGGGGAGGCGGGTGACAGGAGGGGATAGGTTTGCCGAGGCTTGCCACATGCGATCGGCAAGACACTGGATGTGGTTGTGCAGATACCGCGCGTGGCGCGTATTTAGAGGCTGCGCCTAAACGCATTGACCCATCAACGTGAAGCGACCAATGCGACGGGGCACGGAGGAACTTTTATTCAGTCTTCGCGAGATAAACGCAATTTCGCCCAGCGCCTTTCGCTCTGTACAGCGCTGCATCGGCCGCCTCAACAAGCTCGTCCGGAAAGCGTTCTTGCCGAAGGGTTGCGCAGCCGGCGCTGACTGTGACATAGCCAACGGGAGTCGGAGCGTCGAGCTTTAACTGCGTCACCATCTGGAGCGCTTGCGCCGCGACTTCGGAAGCGCCACGACGGTCTGTATCCGGGAGAACTATTACAAATTCCTCTCCGCCGTAACGGCAGACAAGGTCCGACGGCCGGCGAACGACCCCGGCAAGCGCGGTCGCCACTGCGACAAGGCAAGCATCCCCTTTTAGGTGGCCCAGGGTGTCGTTGTACAGCTTGAAATGATCGACATCGATCATGATTAGCGACAGTGGCAAATTCTTACGCTTCGCACGGTCGAATTCCTTGCTGAAGTGCTCTTTGAAATAGCTCCGGTTATAGATCCCCGTCAACGCGTCATGGACAGATGTTTGCAGCAGGCTGGCATGGGCCGCAAATAGGCGCTGGTACAGAACGGTGACCTCCCACACTAGAACGCACACCAGGACACCCGGGGCAAACATGCTGAATATCCTGGCGAGATACCAGCCCACGCTGAACCTGGCGGCACTCAGCAGGTTMGGCGCTGTTCAGATTAAACGTTGATGACCTGCTTGCCGAGAGCTGACGCGATGACATCGTCGGCGGAAACGCCTTCCTTGTTCCAGCTCATCAGCCGTTGCCAAGCCAGGTAGTTCGGCAAGTACTTGGTGGCCACGCCCCTGAGT
>NZ_JBFTSF010000527.1:0-2333 GCF_056399905.1 Cupriavidus sp. 01L46 | reverse complement strand
GAGCTAGACCGCATCGACCGGCGCCTGCTGGGGGCGTTGCAGGAAAATGGCCGCGCGTCCAACCTGGAACTGGCCGAGGCCATCCGCCTGTCGCCAGCCCAGACGCTGCGCCGCCACCGGCGCCTGGAAGAGCTCGGCATCATCAAGCGCTACGAGGCCCGGCTGGACTCCGCCAGCCTGGGCTTCGGCGTGGTGGCCTTTATCCATGTCACGATGGAACGCGGCCATATCCGGGACTTGTCGAACTTCAAGGGGTTGGTCGCCGAGCTGGCGCAAATCCAGGAGTGCTTCTCCGTGACCGGCGATATCGACTATGTGCTCAAGGTAGTGGCGCGCGATCTGAAGTCGCTGTCGGATTTCCTGCTCGACACCCTGATGCGCATCCCGGGTGTGAGCGGCGTGAAGTCCAGCGTCTGCCTGGACGAGATCAAGTGCACCAGCGCGATGCCGCTGGAGCCTTGAGCCCGGATCCTCTGCCTGCTGGCTTGCCGAGGCCGCGGGGCAGTCACAGCCAGCGCGCGATCACGCTTGCACCGCCGCGAGCGCACCGATGCGGTCGAGCGCGGCGAGCAGCTTTGGCGTGGCCGGCTGGGCGCAATTGATCCGGACATGATGCGCGTACCGGCTGCCGTCCGGGCAGAACATGGCACCCGGACCGATGCTGATGCCCTCGCTCGCCGCCGCCTCGCACAGCGATAGCGCGTTGACATGGGCGGGCAGTTCCACCCACAGCAAGAAGCCATCGTCGGGCGCGCGCAGCTTCGTCCCCGCTGGCCAGGCGGCCGCGATGCGCGATGAGAACGTGCGCACCGAGTCCTTGATCCGCTGGCCGTAGCGGCGCAGATGCCGGTCGTAGTCGCCGCTCGAGAACATGTCGGCCAGCGCCGCCTCGAACAACGGCGATCCGGCCAGGCTCGCCTCGACCCGCGCCTCCAGCACCGCCTCGAAGCGGTGGCCCGGCGCGATCCAGCCGATGCGCCATCCCGGCGCCAACGTCTTCGACACCGACGTGCAATACAGCACATTGCCGGACGCGTCGAACGCCTTGCAGGCCGGCGCCCGCGGCTTGCCGGCCGAGAGATCGCCGTACACGTCATCCTCGATCAGCGGCACCCCGGCATCGTCAAGCAGTTGTACCAGCGTGCGCTTGTCGGCGATGGACATCGTGAAGCCCAGCGGGTTGTTGGCGGTGGGCACCGACACCACGGCGCTGACCCGATGCCGCTGCAGGATCTGCGCCAGCGCCGCCAGGTCCATCCCGGTACGCGGATGGGTGGGCACCTCGATGGCGCGCAGCCCGAGGCTGCGCAGCAGCATCAACGTCCCGAAGTAGCAAGGCGACTCCACCGCGACCACATCGCCCGCTTTGCAGGTCACCTGCAAGGCAAGCCGCATGGCCTGGCTCTGCCCTTGCGTGAGCACCAGTTGATCGGGCGAGATGTGCAGGCCCCAGCGCGCCGCGCGGCGCGCGATCTGGCTGCGCAGGTCGAGGCGCCCCGGTGGCACGCTGTAGGCCAGGCCCGACGCCCCGAGCCTGCGGGTCGCGCCCAGCATGCTGCGCGCCAGCGCCTTGTCCGGCAGCCATGCCGCGCACGGCGACGCGGCCCCCAGCGCAACCAGGCCGGGCGCGCGCACCTGGGCGAATAGCGCATGCACATTGGCGGTCAGCGTCACCGGCCGGGCCGTGGCGCCGGGTTGCGGGGCCAGCGGCTCGGCGGGCATGTCCGCGCAAACGTAGAAGCCTGACCTTGGCCTGGCCACCACAAGGCCGCTCGCCTCCAGCACCCGCAGCGCGTGTTCCGCCGTTGGCGCGCTGACCTGCTCGATCTCGGCCAGCCGGCGCACCGACGGCATCTTGGCGCCGGGTGCCAGGTCGCCACGGCGGATGGCCGCGCGCAGCCGGTTGGCGATCGCCTGGTAGGTCGGGGGGCTGTCCGCCATCTCTCTATCCTCTATCGGCCATCTGTATAGCCATGAAAATTGATTGATTGACTATACAGCCAAGTCGCCGGCGCGGCGAGAATCCCGTCTCCGAAGCGGATATTCCCTTCATTGATCCAATAGGAGAACCCGATGAACATTGCCATGCTGGCTTACGATGGCTTCACCGATGTCGATCTGTTCCTGCCCTGGGACCTGTTCAACCGGGTCCAGGACCCAGCCTATGTGGGCTACGCCAAGCCCTGGTCGGTGCGGATCTGCGCGGACACGCCGCAGGTGACCTCCAACACCGGCATCACCATCACGCCGCATGGCGGCTTGAGCGAGCTTGCCAAGGCCGATGCCGTGTTCATTGTCAGCGGCCCCGGGTCGCGGGCGAAGCTCAACAATCA
>NZ_JBFTSF010000526.1:0-2349 GCF_056399905.1 Cupriavidus sp. 01L46 | reverse complement strand
GCCCAGAGATCGCTTATCTTAAAGACGGCGTAAATGGATTAATAAGTGCTAGCGATGACGTCGAAGACTACGCAGATTCCGTCGTTTCACTACTGTCCGATGATAATTTGCGACAACGTTTGTCCGGACAAAGTTTAAAGGACGCAAACTCTTACACTGTCGAAAATATGGTTAGTAATTTCAGTGAAGGAATCTCCCATTGTCTCCGTTCGTAGGTATAGCACCCCGAGATGTGCAATCAGTCTGTGGCAACCTCTAGACCCGTCTTAGGCCGGGCACGCTCTGGACCAAATTGATGAGCAAAGCTGGCATGGATAATCGATTAAATTTCATCTACGCCTGTTAGTTATGCCCGCCCGCCGCATAGGGAGATCCATTACTCGCCTACTGTTAGACTACGTGGCTACGCAGGATCGGAGGCGCAGATAGCGAGCCCCCCGGCCTCGATGTCAGAGCATTTCTTGCAGCAAAATCTAACTGCTGCTTCCGCGAAACAAGAGCCGCATACAGCCCTCGATTGGAGCGATAATCGTCCCCAGCCTGATTATCCATTTGCACCAGCAAGAATCAAACGCAGCCGCTGCCACAAGGGAGGTCCGCCCAGACTCTGGGCGTTGTTTCCCAAATCGCCTTGCAGATCCCATCCAAACCGGAACGGATTCATTGGGAGAGCATTTCGTGCAAGAGAAAGTTGGCCAACCAGCAAGTCGATTCCGTTATTAGAGTTTGGTATTTTCCAGCAGCAGGAATACGATCTAGCCGAAGATGCTTTGGCGGTAATCGCTCCCTTGAGATAACTCGATCTGCGGAGTCCCAGGAGCAGACCGACTCGGGAGCAGCCGTGTGACTAGGCATACAACCTCCGCTTTCAATCGGGGCCGCGCACAGGGCAGCGTGGACAAACCGGCACACATGGACGGCGGCGGGCCCGAAAGCTCCCCTGCCAAGGCCAGCCCTTAAGGCCCGCGTAAGCGACAGCCAAAGTGCAGCAGCTCAGCTTCATCMAGCGAGTGATGGACAGGCTGCCAAGCCTGGTCCCTTATTGTTTCAGTGACGACGGGGATTCTTTACTGAGCGGCCGCAGTGTCAAGTAAGCTATTGCTGCGTAAGTGTCCACCCATTACAGCCTAGCTATTACCAAGTGGACAGTTGGTGCCGGCCAGCTATGGTGGACTATTTGCCGGAACAGAATGCCACAAGCGCCGGCTGTACAAAAGGCCACCTCCCAAATCCCTCTCGGATTGAGCCTCACCAATCAATCTCCAGCCCCCTCCCCGGCTGTCTCGACCTCACCGCCTACTACGAACTAGATATTCAAGTAGCGTCTCCCGCTCCATTCCGGCCAACTAGGCTGCACTTCCATCCCAGCACACCACTTACCAATTGATAGCCTCCATACAGACCTAGCAGGCTGCTGAAGTACTAACCGCACAAGCGGCAAGACTTCCCGCTCTATGGTTGATGTGCCGCCTATTTTTCACAATCCGGAAGCTGCGCGTCATTTCATCGATTTTTTGATGATTTGGCACCCGTTTCTGGCCTCATTACCGCGATTACTGCAACTGCGGACGGATTTGTCCCAGCGAGCGCATGCGCACCAAGTTGTACGCGGCCATGCTCAACACAAACATCTGGTCAACTTTCTTMAGTCCGCGCACCATCACCTGACGCATGCGCCCCACGGTCTTGGCCCAGCCAAAGCCTTGTTCGATCAGCTTGCGCTTTTGCTGCGAAATGGCATAACCCCCGCTGCAGGCGATCTCATCCGGAACCGCCGAGCGTCGCCCGGAGGTGTTTTGCGCCACGTGGGGCGTGACCCTCATCTCAAGGCACGCCTCAATGAACTCGGCCGCGTCATACCCCTTGTCCGCGCCCACGGTGACTTCCACGTTCGCATCGTCGACCACCTGCCGGGCGTCGTTGACCATGACCTTGGCGGCTTCGCGCTCTGCATGCCCGTCAGCACTTGTCACCAGCGCGCTGACCACCAGGCCGTGGCGGTTGTCGCTCAGGGTATGGCCCATGTAGCGCAACTCACTGGCGGTTTTGCCTTTACGGTAGAGCCGGGCATCGGGGTCGGTCTTGGACTGGTGCGTTTCGTTGCTACGCTTGCGACCTTTGAAGTTGCCACCATCGTTGTCTTCGTCCTCGCCGTCTTTGCGTA
The DNA here is from genome assembly GCF_056399905.1 of Cupriavidus sp. 01L46. Taxonomy (NCBI): domain Bacteria; kingdom Pseudomonadati; phylum Pseudomonadota; class Betaproteobacteria; order Burkholderiales; family Burkholderiaceae; genus Cupriavidus; species Cupriavidus sp. 01L46. The sequence continues at coordinate 185 of NZ_JBFTSF010000526.1, read as the reverse complement.
CAAAGCTCTTGTGGCCGGCCCAAGCCTGAATGAGTGTGCCGTCCACGCTGAAGTGTTCGCCGGAAAGCCAATCCTTCTTTTGCGCGATGGACAGTACTTCGTTGAAGAATTCGATCACTGCATCGTGCTTGATCAGGCGTTCGCGGTTCTTGGTGAATACGCTGGGCACCCAGACTGCATCGTCC
>NZ_JBFTSF010000525.1:0-2352 GCF_056399905.1 Cupriavidus sp. 01L46 | reverse complement strand
CGATTCTATGGCCTGAACAAATGCCTTTTGCAGCACACACATGTCGCAACCTGAAGCCAACGATTCCGCCAGCCTCCTGTTCAACCAGTCTTTGGAGAAAGGGCTTGCCGTGTTACGCGCGTTCAGCGCACAGCGTCGCACCATGACGATCGCGGACGTGGCCGAAGCGGCCACCATCAACAAGAGCTCGGCCCAGCGCATGGTCTTTACGCTGGAGCAGCTCGGCTACCTGCGCAAGCATCCGCAGACGCGGCGCTACCAGCTGACGCCCCGCGTGATGGAAATCGGCTTCAACTACCTGGCCGCCAACCCGCTGATCGAGGTGGCCAACCCTTTCCTGTCCGAGCTGACCAAGGTCACTACCGAGACGTCGTGCCTGACGGAGCCGGACCTGCTCGACATGGTCTATATCGCGCGCTTTGTCAGCGCCCACTTCGTGCCGGTGCATATGCCGATCGGCAGCCGTATCCCGATGTACTGCACCGGCTCGGGGCGCGCCTACCTGAGCGCGCTGCCGGAAGACGAAGCGCGCGCCATGATCGAGCGCTCGGCACGGACCGCGCATACGGTCCACACCTGCACTGCGGTGGAGGACATCATGGGAAAGCTGCGTGAGACCCGGCAGCGCGGGTACGCAGTCAATAGCGAGGAGCTGTTCCTTGGCGACATGACCCTCGCCGCGCCGGTGATCGGGGGCAATGGACGGCCGCTTGGCGCGATCCACCTGGTGGCGCCCACCGGCCGCTGGACCCGCGAGGAAGCGGAGCGCAAGCTCGGGCCGCCGCTGTTGCAGTGCGCACGGGCGGTGAGCAGTTCGTCGGCACGGGCGATGGGCTAGGCTCGGCTATTGCCGCGCGGACGATGCCGCTGGTAGGGTTGCCAACGGGGTTGCCGAGGTTAGTGCCTCAGGCCGGATCCGGCGTGGGCTGTCCGACACCTTGCCCGCTCTCTTGCTGCCGGTGAAATTGCGTGTGGCGGTACAGGCCGTAGATGCTGGTCGCGGTAAAGCCCAGCTGCTGCACGAACAGGCCGTAGGTGCCTGTCACCAGGGCAAATACGCTCCACACGATGTTGGAGCACAGGTAGGCGATCCAGCCCCAGCGCGACGAGCGGAGCAAGGGGTTTGCCGGGATAGTTGGCGCCGATGGTGCGGTTGGCTTACTTGGTCAGGCAGATGACGATCACGATGACCCCGAGGCCGGCGAGAGTGAGCAGCAAGAAGGCAAGCATTCGACGGCAAGTGGTGTTGGCGTTTCTCCAGTATGGAGCGGCTGGCACGACACTGCCGTAGGTGGGATTCTGATTCGGGTGAAGCAATGTCCTACAGGGCAGGCAGCTCGCGCAGGTGTTGCGCCAGCTGGAAGCCGTCGATGCCTGGCAGGCCGATATCGATCAGCGCCACGTCGGGCGTGAACCCTTGCGCGATCTCCAGCCGCCGCAAGCGTGCCTGCACCGCCGTGCCCAGGCCCTTGCCATCGCTGTGCACCGTGGCTTTTCAGGACGGAATCGACGATGCCTGCTGTCCAGTACGCGAATCTACTTAAGAACTATCCCTAGGCACCGTAAAGCCAGTCTGAACTTAAGATACCAATAACAGCCCGAAGGGCAGGAGGGCAACATGCGCCCGCACTATGCAAACGAAAAAGACAGTAAGGAAGTACAGGATCTGCTCCAGGCTTGCGGCTTGCCGGTTGACGGCGTAGCCGAGCAGATCGGCAATTTCCTGGTGGTACGCGACAACGCTGGCCTGCTCGGTTGCGCCGGCGTGGAGAACTATGGGCAAGTGGCCGTGCTGCGCTCGGTCGCCGTGGCCGAGCGCGCACGCTCGGCGGGCCTGGGCGAATTGCTGGTGGCTGCGATGCTGGCCGAGGCCCGCACACGCGGCGTGCAGTCCGTGGTGCTGCAAACCACCACCGCCGTCGACTATTTTGCCCGGCTGGGCTTTGAGCGCGTGGAGCGCGCCTGCATGCCCCCGGAACTGCTCAATACCGCGCTGTCCCGCGAAGCCTGCCCGGCATCGGCCACCTTGATGCAAGCCGCGCTGTAGTCATCCCTGCCAGGGGCCTGCGCCCGCGATGCGGCCCAGCCGCGGCCCCCTCTTCCCATCCCCCGCGCTGTTGCGTGCCATGCCCCATGGCACGCCGGTGCCGACGCAGGATATTGTTGTAAAGTAAGCGCAAAGCGCAGACCACAGGCGGCCAGAGGTGGATCGGCACGCCATGCCCGCCTGCTCGCCAGCCCTTCAACGATCCTTCAACGACAGCCACGAACCGCACGATATGGAATCCGACCACCAAGCACCCGACCCCGGCCTCGACGAGGCCTTGGGTAGTGTGTCGACCCGCATACGGT
>NZ_JBFTSF010000524.1:0-2358 GCF_056399905.1 Cupriavidus sp. 01L46 | reverse complement strand
AGCAGGAACTGCTGGGCATCCCGCACAAGACCATCGTCCGCTCGGTGTCCAAGTACGGCATCAGCGACGTGACGGTCGATTTCGAGGAAGGCGTGGATAGCTACTGGGCCCGCCAGCAGGTGTCCGAGCGGCTCGCCGGCCTGTTGCGCGACCTGCCGCCCAACGCCATCGGCGGGCTGGCGCCGATMACCACGCCGCTGGGCGAGATGTTCATGTTCACGGTGGAGGGGGATGCCTTCTCGCTGGCCGAGCGGCGCCGCGTGCTGGACTGGGTGCTGCGCCCGGCCTTGCGCACCGTGCCCGGCGTGGCGGATGTCAACGCGCTGGGCGGCGAGGTGCGCAGCTACGAGGTCATCCCCGATCCGGCGCGGCTGCGCGCCCGCGCCGTCACGCTGGAGCAACTGCGCCAGGCGCTCGACGCCAACAACCGCAACGACGGCGCCGGCCGGGTGGAGCAGGGCGACGAGAACTGGGTGGTGCGCGTCGAAGGCGGCGTGCGCGGCGTGGAAGACCTGCGCCAGGTGGCCGTTGCCGCGCCGGGCGGGCGCAACGGCATGCCGCTGGTGACGGTGGGCGATGTGGCCACCGTCAGGCTCGGCGTGGCTACGCGCAACGGCGCGGTCAGCAAGGACGGCCGCGGTGAAGCGGTGCAGGGGCTGGTGCTGGCCCTGCGCGGCGCCGATGCCCGCCAGCTGGTCGCCGACGTGCAGGCCAGGCTGGATGCGCTGGCGCCGCAGCTGCCCAAGGGCATGTCCACGCACGTGTTCTACAACCGGGGTGAACTGGTCACGCGTGCCGCCAATACCGTGGTGCGGGCCTTGATCGAGGCCAGCTTGCTGGTGGTGGTGACGCTGTACCTGTTTCTCGGCGGCCTGCGCGCGGCGCTGGTGGTGGCGGCAACCCTGCCGCTGTCGATGCTGGCGACCTTCCTGCTGATGCGCTACGTGGGGCTGACCGCCAACCTGATGAGCCTTGGCGGCCTGGCGATTGCGCTGGGCATGCTGGTGGACGCGGCGGTGGTGGTGGTGGAGAACATCGAATCCGCGTTGGCGAAGGCGCACGAACGCAAGTCCGACCCGGCGCTGCGCGGCGCGGTGATCCGCCATGCTGTCGCCAGCGTGGCGGTGCCGATGCTGGCCGGGGTGTCGATCATCGCGATCGTGTTCCTGCCGCTGCTGTCGCTGCAAGGCCTGGAGGGCAAGCTGTTTGGCCCGGTGGCGCTGACCATCGTGCTGGCGTTGGCGTCGTCGGTGGCGATCGCCTTCACCGTGGTGCCGGCACTGGCGTCGCTGCTGCTGCGCGCGCATGCGGACGAGACGCCGTACCTGATGCGCAAGGTGGCACGCGGCTTTGCCCGGCTGCAGGACTGGAGCGGGCGGCATCCGCGCGCGGTCTTTGCCTCGGCGGGTGTGGCGCTGGCCTTGGCGGTGGCGCTCTACCTGTCGGTGGGCAAGACCTTCATGCCCACCATGGACGAGGGCGACATGATCGTGCAGCTGCAGAAGGCGCCGTCGGTCTCGCTGGCCACCTCGGTGGACCTGGACCTGCGGGTGCAGCAGGCGCTGCTGGCCGAGGTGCCGGAGATCCGCTCGATCGTGGCGCGCTCCGGCTCAGACGATCTCGGCCTCGATCCGATGGGGCTGAACGAGACCGACACCTTCCTCGTGCTGCAGCCAAAGGACCAGTGGCGCGGCAGCAAGGAAGACATCGCCATCGCCATCCGCCGCGTCATGGAGCGTTTCCCGGGCGTGGTGTATGGCTTCACGCAACCCATCGAGATGCGCGTCTCGGAGATGCTGACCGGCACGCGCGGCGACGTGGCGATCAAGGTGTTCGGCGCTGATCTCGGCGCGATCGACACCGCGGCGCAGGCCATCGCCGCGCGCGTGCGCAAGATCCCCGGCGCGGCCGAAGTGATCGCGCCCAGCAACGAGGGCGTGCAGTACCTCACGCTCGCGCTGGACCGCGCCGCCGTCGGGCGCGCAGGGCTCTCCGGCGATGCGCTGCAAGCGTTGCTGCGCGCGCAGGTGGAGGGCGACCGGATCGGCATCGTGCCGGAGGGCACCGTGCGCACGCCGCTGATCCTGCGTGGCAGCGATAGCCTGCGGCAGACGCCGGAGACATTCACCAGCTTGCAGGTGACGGCGCCGGACGGCACGTCCTGGCCGCTCACCTCCCTGGCACAGGTGCGGCGCGTGGAAGGGCCGGTGCGCATCAACCACGAAGACGGTGGGCGCTTTGCGGTGATCCAGGTCAGCGTGGAAGGACGCGACCTGACCGGCTTCGTGCAGGAGGCGCAAACGGCCGTGGCGGGCCTGTCCGGACTGCCCAAGGGMTTGCGCGTGGCCTGGGGGGGCC
>NZ_JBFTSF010000523.1:0-2373 GCF_056399905.1 Cupriavidus sp. 01L46 | reverse complement strand
TCTTCTCGATAACACCAGCGACTTCAGTTGCACGGACTTCGGCAATTTGCGCTTCGATTCTCTCTTTTTCTGCCAAGAGTTGCTTGTACGTCGCCATTATTACTCTCCGTTGGAAATGAATGATTCTACAGCAGCGATTAAACAAACGTAGCAGGCTAGAAATTCCGTTAAATATTCCGCATGGCACCGATCCACATACCGACACTATGCCCGCAATCTCTCGCCGCTGTTTCCGTCGAAGCTTCTCGCACTAGTGCTGGCTAGTAAAGGAAAAATACTCGCGCGCTGCCGGGTCAATCGACTCTGCCTTTGCGATGGTCAGATGCCAGAGCTCGCCAATGGAGCTTGGTTCTTCATCGTCAGAGCTGCCTGCATGAATATTGACAGGATCTCGGTCATTGATAACACAGCTCGCACTACCGCTCTCGTGCGCGGTGTCGGGCGTAAATGGCGTGTGAAGCGGATACGACGTGCGAGCTGGCGCGATCTAGCCGACCTGGCAGCCCATGCACAGGAATCGTCTGCCCATGACGCCCACGCTGGCCGGATGCTGGATCGTATCGCACAGTTTGCGCCGCGAGTCGCACCCGGCGACGGGCAGGGGGGCGCCAGGGTAGCGTGCGCTACGCGAACTGCGTACAGGGCTGACATCGTTGCCTTGCAGCACCAACCCCGGCATACTCCAGCCTTATGCAGAAACTCCGTGCACTCCTTGGCCCGTTGCGGGTATTCGATGCGGTTTGCCGCGCCAAGGGCGTTTCGCGCGCCGCTGAGGCGCTGCACGTAACGCCGGGAGCCGTCAGCCAGCAGATCAAGCAGTTGGAGTGCGGGCTGGGGTTGCAGCTGTTTCAGAAATCCGGGCGCGAGATCGAGCTCACCGCGGCAGGCGTGCAACTCGCCCGGCGCGTCTCCGATGCCTTCGATAAACTCAACGATGCGCTCGATGATGCGGCCGATCGTCGACTCGACAAGCGTCTGCGGCTCAAGGTGACCCCCACCCTTGCCATCCGCTGGCTGATGCCTCGGCTAGGCGGCTTCCACGCGCAGCATCCCGACATGGACCTCGAGATCGCGACGATCGCCAGGGCCGACGACATCCGGCTCGAGGGCGCTGACTGCGTCATACGGCATGGCGTGGGCGAATGGACAGATGTCGAGCTGGATCATCTGTTCGACGATGAATTCGTTCCAGTTTGCGCGCCCAGCCTTGCCGCACAGCTGCAGACGCCGCAAAACCTGCTGCAGGCCACGCTGCTGCACTCAATGCTACGACCTGAGGCCTGGGATTTGTGGTTCGCCTCTGCCGACCTGGGCGGCCTGTCTCGCTCCCGGGGAATGACGTTGGCCAATGCGGCGCTCTGCTACCAGGCCGCCGCAGACGGATTGGGTGTCGCGATCGCCCAGCGGGCCTACATTGATGACGATATCCGTAGCGGACGCCTAGTCATCGCCGTGGATCACGTCGCTMGAACGGAGCGCGGCTACTATGTGGTCTGTGATCCGCTGAGGGCGGACGCAGCTCCCGTGCGGCTGTTTCGCGAGTGGATCCGTTCGGTACGCTAGCGATTGCTCGAGGGGCAGGCCCGCACAAGTACATAGCGARAAGTTGCTGGGCGAGCCAGGGTCAAAGGAAATTCTCGCGCAATGTCTTGGCAGATCTCTCCTGACGTCAACCTTCATATAGCCCTTGCCGCCTGGCTGGCGCTCGTAGTGGCTATTTGCTCGAACTAGGGGCGCCGTATTCCGTTGCGTCTAAGCCGTCGAGCACAAAGAGTCCAAAGCGATGCAGTGCCGTCTCGAGGTTGGGTGCACTGAGAAGACTCAGGCAGAGAAACTTCAGCGTGCCATCGCGAAACGGTCGGCGTGAAGGTGCCGGCCATCTCATCGTCGAGTTCGATTGCAAGCGCGGGATATCTCAGATTCGGTTGTTCATTTTCTCGTGGGCATCCACGAGCTGAGCAAGMAGTTTCATGAAAACGACGCGTTCCTCCGCAGGCAGTGGCTCAATCAAGAGCTCCTGCGAGCGGTGTATGTTTTCTTGCAGATCATTGATCAGTTTTAGCCCTTCTTTGGTGATCACCGAAAGTCTTGATCGACGGTCGTCTGGGTTTACCCGGGTATCGACCAATCCTTTTTCACCCAACCGTCTCAGTACTTCGGCAGTTGTCGTGCGGTCTAGGGAGAGCTCTCGGCCGATTGCTTTCTGATCAAGCCAGGGATTCATCGATAGTGCTGTAAGCATGCCGACCTGAAGCGGTGTAATGCTCTCTGAGTGGCACAAATCGAAGAAGATCGCCTGGCCAATCTGGTTCAGGCGACGAATCAGGAAGCCAGGCCCAATCTGGTTCAGGCGACGAATCAGGAAGCCAGGCC
>NZ_JBFTSF010000522.1:0-2377 GCF_056399905.1 Cupriavidus sp. 01L46 | reverse complement strand
GGGATGAGGCGGATGCCGGCGGGGGCGAAGATGTCCATGGCGTCCATGAAGGCGGAGCCCATGATGCCGAACATGTCGGTGACGCCATTGGCGGCCAGGGTCTCGACAAAGGCTTCCGACGGGGTCATCTCCTGCGGGCCGGTGGTGGCGGCGCCAGCTTGGGTGCCTGCGGCGAGGGTTTCGGGAAGATGTTCGCTCATGGTGTAGTGTCTCCGGTCTTCGATCAAAACGGAACCAAATGTTCCGAAAAGTGTTTGTGGATCGAAATGTAGGATGAGACTAAGCGATGGTCAATAAGAAAATCCGATAAACGGAATGCCGTGTACCTAAAAACGGTAGTAAATACCCTTTAAAGTGACGTAAATTCAACCTGCGTGCCCGTGTGGACCCACAGTTGGTCCCCGCTGGCTCTAACCCGGCGGCGGGCCGCTTTCTACCATACGGTTACACCTTGCCCAGCGCTGCTTGCCAAAGCGCCTGGTGCACGCCGCGACGACTCGCCAAAGCGCGAAGCGCCGCTAAGAAAGGAGAGGACGCAAAGACGTCCCAACCAGACGGAGACACTGGCATGCCTCATGCTTATCACTTCTTCCTCCTCGAGCAGGCACCGCCCTGGTGCCTGGCATTTCCTGCCGGCGGTCTCCGCCATAGCACACCACACCGTTCATCTTGAGGAGGTTCATCATGCGTTGGTTCAAGCAGCTTGCAGCAAGCGTGGTACTGGCGGCCGTCGTCGCCCCGGGCGCCTACGCGCAGACCAAGGAAGTTGTCATCGCCTACCAGGATATGGTGGTGCCATGGCGCTATGCGCAGGACATGAAGGAAGTCGAGAAGCAGACCGGCTACAAGGTCTCGTTCCGCCAGTTCGGCGGCGGCGGCGACGTGATCCGGGCCATGGCTTCGGGCCAGATCGCGATCGGCGAAGCCGGTACCTCGCCGATTGCCTCGGCGTTGTCGCAGGGGCTGGACGTGGAGCTGTTCTGGATCCTTGACGACATCAACGCGGCCGAGGCCATGGTGGCGCGCAACGGCAGCAATATCAACRGCGTGGCAGACCTCAAAGGCAAGCGGGTGGGCGTGCCTTTTGTCTCCACCACGCACTACCACACGCTGGTGGCGCTGGAGCAGGCCAAGATCAATCCCAAGGACGTCAAGATCATGAACATGCGGCCGCCCGAAGTGGCCGCCGCCTGGGAGCGCGGCGACATCGATGCCACCTTTATCTGGGACCCGGTGCTGGCCAAGCTCAAGCAAACGGGCAAGGTGCTGGTGACTTCCGGCAAGATCGCCGCCGAAACCGGCAAGGCCACCTTCGACGGCATGATCGCCAACAAGAAGTTCGCGCGGGAGAACCCCGAGTTCATGGTCAAGTTCGTCAAGATCCTGGCCGCGGCGGATGACAAGTATCGCCAGGACAAGGCAGCGTGGACCGCGGAGTCGCCGATGGTGAAGGCGGTGGCCAAGGTCTCGGGCGCCAAGCCCGAGGCGGTGCCGGCCAGCATGGCGCTGTACGGTTTCCCCACGCTGGAGGAGCAAGCCTCGCCCCGCTGGCTGGGCGGCGGCGCGGCCAAGGCGCTGCAATCGGCGGCGCAATTCCTGAAGGAGCAGGGCACGATCCAGACCGTGTTGCCGGACTACGGCTCGGGTGTGAATGCGGAGTGGGTCAAGCGCGCCCTCGCCACCAKGACGCCGGCCTGATTTGCCGGTGCCGCGCGGCGGGCGACGCTGGCCGCGCGGCCTTGAATCCTCTTTTCAGGAAGTTTGCAGCTATGGCCAAACTCGAAATCGACAACCTGAGCGTGAACTACGGCGGCCGCGGTGGCGCCGACACGCTGGCCCTGTCGCAGGTCAATCTCACCATGGAGCGCGGCGATTTCGTGGTCGCGCTCGGTGCATCCGGCTGCGGCAAGACGACCTTGCTGTCGTGCATCGCCGGTTTCATGCAACCCTCGGAAGGCGAGATCCGCCTCGATGGCAAATCCGTGCACGGCCCGGGTGCCGAGCGCGGCGTCGTGTTCCAAAAGCATGCATTGATGCCCTGGCTCAATGTGCTGGACAACGTGGCGCTGGGCCTGCGCCTGCGCGGCGTGCCGCGCGCCGAGCGCCTGCGCATCGCCCAGGAAAAGCTGGCGCTGGTTGGCCTGGAGAAGGTGGCGGCCAAGCCGGTCTACCAGCTCTCTGGCGGCATGCAGCAGCGCGTGGGCATTGCCCGCACGCTTGCCAACGATCCGGCGGTGATGCTGATGGATGAGCCGCTCGGCGCGCTCGACGCGCTCACGCGCGAGACGATCCAGGCGCTGATCCTCAAGCTGTGGGCGGCGGAGCAGAAGATCGTGTTCTTCATCACCCACAGCGTGGAGGAAGCACTGTTCCTGGC
>NZ_JBFTSF010000521.1:0-2393 GCF_056399905.1 Cupriavidus sp. 01L46 | reverse complement strand
GGCGCAACTGGCCGGCAGCACTGACCATGCCACCGCCATCGCCTTGCTCAAGCAGCATGTGGCGGCGATCGCCAACGTGCTGGCCACGCCGGCCGTCGATGTGGAAATCCTGGAATTCACCCTCGTCGGGCCGGTGTTGGCGGTGCGCCCGCACTGCCACAACGATCACTACTGGCAGGTCTACTTCGATACCAACCGCGTGATCCGCGAATGCTTCGGCGAAGCCGGCTTTGCCGCGCCGATGCCGGCGCAGCTGGTGGTGATGCAGGCCGCGGCCAGCCACGCTGGCGAGCCGCCGCGCGCGCTGTTGGCAGCCTCAGCTTAGCCTGCACTCACTTCGGCACGGCGCCCTGCCGGACACCTGCGGCTTCTGGTGTCCGGCGGGGCGCCGTCGTCGTTTTCGCTTGCCCTGGATGGGCGCTTGCGGCGCGCTATCACCCCGTTGACGACGCTGTGATTCCGTTGTAGCCAGTGCGGATGACGGACTCGCCTGCCCGGCCGGATTGCAGTTGCCCGTTTTGTGGGCAGTCCGATGGGGTCCGCGTGCTAGAGCCATTTGCGGAGCTTGTTGACAGTGTTATCCACATAAAGTGTGGATAACACTGTCGGGCAGCAACAGGGGAGATCTGATGCCCGGTGGTTTTGTCAAGCCCCGGGCCCAGGTTTTTACTGGCTGCGGTGGGCGCAACGGCGTCTGGTGCGGACGTCCTGCCGGCTTGTGCTGCCAGCGCGGAATCGGCGAAACTCGTCGCCGGGAGTGACGCGCATGGCACTGGCTGCCGCCATGCCCATCCCGCGATACCCCATGCCCCATTCCAACCCGCCATCACCCGAGGACAACACCATGCCATTCCTGATCGAAACCTGGGACAAGCCACAGCACCAGCAAGTGCGGCAAGCGGCCCGAGCGGGGCACCTGGCGTTCCTGGACGCCCAGAAGGCCCTGCTGCTGGCCTGCGGGGCCAAGCTCAACGATGACGGCAGCGATGCCGGCGGCGGCTTCTACATCGTCGACCTCGACACCCGCGACGCGGCGCGGCAATTCATCGATGCCGACCCATTCACACAGGCCGGCCTGTTTGCCGAGGTGCGCATCACGCGCTGGCGCAAGGCCTATCTGGGTGGCGAGTGCTACCTGTAGCCAGCGGGCGTGATGTCTTGATGCCTTGATGCCTTGACGGGCGGGGTGCGCGCTCAGCCGCCCCGTGCCATGTCGGGTGCCTGTGGCTCATGCCGTTCCAGGTTGGCGTAGGCATCCGCCGCGATCACGCCGAACATGATGTGGGCGAACAGGCTTTCCCACCCGCGCGCCTCGTCGAACCAGTTGAAGTACCGGCCCATCACGTAGAAGTTCACCAGGTAGACCAGCACCCCGAACACCGCGCCCGCCAGCGTGGCCATGCCGATGCTGGAATCAAAGCGGAACGACGCGATGAGCATGGCCAGGATCGTCGCCAGCACGATCGACAGGCCAAAGTGCACAATGCCCGCGGCCAGCACGATGGTCCAGCTGAACGCGTCGGCGGAGGCCAGCGCCTGCCGGCCGAGCATGAGGGCCGCCACCATCTTTACCGTGCCCCACGCCCCCTGGTACAGCACAAAGCGTGCCGTCAGCAGCTCCAGTATGACGTACAGCGTGCCCGCGATCAGCCCCGCAATCGCAGCGGCGCGCCAGTCCGGCGCGCGGCGGGCGAAACGGTGCGGCTGCATATGCAAATGGAGTTCCATGAACGGCTCCTTCTCACCAGCGGCCTGAAAGCCAGGCCCTTCTGATAGTTTTAGCCTATCCGCTGGAAATGCCAAGTCCGCGAGTGCGCGCGAAGCGCCTCGGCCGGCAGCCGGCGTGACGAGAAAGAAGCGCGAGGGATTGGGCCGCAAGGACCCCGGTTTCAGCTCGCGGCTTGCGGCGCGAGCTTTACCATCAGTTCGCCACCGCCATAGGTAGCCTGGATCGTATGCGCGCCGGCCGGCACATCGAACGGGCGCGTCAGCGTGCCGGTGGTCACCACGGTGCCCTTGCGCAAGGTGACGCCGCGCTCGGCGGCATGCGCCAGCAGCGATTGCAGGGCTTCCAGCGGGTAGACCGCATCGTCGCCGGCAAGCGGTTGCGCGCACGCCACGCCGTCAAGCGCCACGCTGGCGCTGGCGCGCACGTCTTCCATGCTGTCGGCGTCGATCCTCGCGCCCAGCACCAGCGCATGGAAACCCACGTTATCGCCRGCAAAAGCCGGCATGCCCACCGCAACGCGGTCTTCATAGCGCGACAGCACCACCTCGACGGCAACCTGCGCGCTTTCAATCAGCTCGGCCAGCGCTGCCGGCGCGAGTTCGGCCTGCAGCGGCGCGACGTCGCGCGCCAGCCGCACGGCAATCTCGAATTCGATGGTCACCAC
>NZ_JBFTSF010000520.1:0-2395 GCF_056399905.1 Cupriavidus sp. 01L46 | reverse complement strand
GTCTCGCGCTGGCTCACCGCGTAGCTGGCCCGCACGATATCGTAGAACACGTTGAGCGGCGGCCCCGCGATGACCAGGTTGGCAAGGTCGGGCAGGCTCTTGATGCTGTCGTCGCGGGCGCGCGTGACAACGACCCAGTTGCCGGAAAAATAGGGCGCGCTGACCGAGAGCGGGGCGTTGCCGGTGGCGGCATGGTTCAGCGGCAGGATGGGCACCACGTCCAGCGTGCCGTTCTTTAGCGCGGCAGTCACGTCCGCGGCGCTGGCCGGCCAGAAGGGGACGAAACGCAGCCCGGTGCGCTGCGCGATCAGTTGCAGCACTTGCTCGGTGAGTCCGCCCAGGTGTTGCCTGGCATCGACGAACTGGAAGGGAACCAGGTCGCGCGCCGCCAGGTAGCGCACTTCCGGATGCCGGGCTGTCCATGCGCGCTCTGCCGTGGAGAGATTGAGCTTGTCGGTGATATCGAATTCGAGCGAGCTGGGCGTCCAGAAGGTGTCGATCTCGCGCTTGAGCGCCGCGGGCATCTGCGCCAGCACCTGGTCGATGATCCGGCCCAGCGCGGGGTCGCTCACTGCGAACGTGATGCCCTCGTGCGCCAGCGGCGCGAAGTTGCGCGCCGTCAGTTCGCCGTAGTGGTATTGCTCGACGAGGTAGCCGGCCGCGGTGGCGTTGGTGACCATGACGAAGTCCGCGTCCCGGGAGAGTTGGTCGAGCGCGCCGAGCAGGTTCTCGAACGGCAGCAACCGCGCGCCAGGGTAGGCCCGCTGCAGCAAGGCCGGCGAGACTTCGCCCGCCAGGTAGCCGATGGCGCGGCTGTCCTGGTTGCGCGCACCGTCTCGCCGGGACACGACCTCGATCAGGCGATGGTCGTGGTACGGCGCGGTTCGCACGCCGGTGCCCGGGCTGTCCAGCGACGTGGTGATCAGGTCGATGGCGCCGCCGGCCAGATGGCTGCGTGCCAGCTCGTGCGAGGGGTAGCGCTGGATCTGCACCGGCACGCCAAGCCTGGCCACGACCGCGGCAAGGTAGTCGGCGGAAATCCCGCGGTAGTCCCCACTCAGGTCGACCAGGTCGAACGGCGGCAGGTAGTTGCCAACCACGCCCACCCGCAAGGCCTTGTGCGCGCGGCGCCATGCATGCAACGCCGTATCGTCGCCCCGGGGCGGCGCGGCACGGTCGATGGCATCGCGTGTGCCAGCGGGGGCCACGCGCACCTGCGCGTTCAGGCGCAACGTGCGCAGGGGCTCGGCAGGCAGGGCAGCCAGCGCCGGCGCGCCCTGGCAAAGCGCCAGCAGCAGCACAAACAACTGTCGGCGCCACCAGTTGGCCGGCACGCACCGGCTCGCGGTGGGCGAGCCGTCCGCCGGATGCGGGGAACTGCAGATGCACATAAGGGATTCTCGTGGAGGGCGGCGCGCTGCGGCGTGCCGGATCTGCGCACGCTTGGGGTTGCAGCCTTCAGGCGACGCCGAGCGCCAGCTTGGAAGTGCGTGCCTTAGAGGCCATTTCAAAAAGATTCTGGCGTCGTTGCGCGGCCTTGGCCGATCMACTTGTACTGTCTGCGGCCGCGCGCCTAGCCAGAACCGCTTCGCTTCATTTTGAAACAGCCTCTTAGCCCAAATGTACGGGCCGCGCTTGCGCACAGATTTGAGAAATGTCTGAAAAGGCGTGCAGAACTTTCCGAGGCTAGCGGGCTGGAAATGTGATGCGAACAGGTCACATCCAGTGACGCCGCCTCATTGAAGTGGCGTTTAAGTATCAAAAATCCTGTTTCGGAGGCTTCTTATATCGCGATAGGGCCGGTCTAACTACTCTCCATAGTAAAAACCAATCATTGTCTTTGTAACGATGAATTGTACAAATCACATTGGCGCGGCCAGAATCGGGTCTTCGCTGCAACACGCGGCCATCTACCCCCAGTCATCCAGGAGCTAAACCATGCTGCAATCCMGTGAAGGTCAACGCGTTCCCAATGTCACGTTCCGTGTTCGCGAGAACAACGAATGGAAGACCGTGACCACGGCCGACTTGTTCGAAGGCAAGACCATCGCGCTGTTCTCGCTGCCGGGCGCATTCACCCCGACCTGTTCGTCCACCCACCTGCCGCGCTACAACGAGCTGGCGCCGGTGTTCGCCAAGCACGGCGTTGACGCGATCCTGTGCGTCTCGGTCAACGACACGTTCGTGATGAACGAGTGGGCGAAGGACCAGGAGTCGGAGAACATCGTGATGATTCCCGATGGCAACGGCGAATTCACCGAAGGCATGGGCATGCTGGTCGACAAGGCTGACCTGGGCTTCGGCAAGCGCAGCTGGCGCTATTCGATGCTGGTCAAGGACGGCGTGGTCGACAAGATGTTCATCGAGCCGGAAGAGCCGGGCGACCCGTTCAAGG
>NZ_JBFTSF010000519.1:0-2413 GCF_056399905.1 Cupriavidus sp. 01L46 | reverse complement strand
AAACGCGGTTGTGCCAGACAAGGCCATAGGATGATCATCGACCACCAACAAGGTCGGTGCAGCGTTCGACATGCGATTTCCCGTCTAATTTCCCAGTTCGTCCTTGTTGTCACTTGAAGCCGTGTTAACGGACTGCGCGTGGACGATAGCAGCCACTCTAGCAGAGCGGGCGAGGCGTCACAATCCACCGCACGCGGGTTCACGTTGCGTATAGGCCATGCGAAATGGCGCTGCGGCGAGGGTTTCGCGTGTTTTAAGTGCCTAATGCGCTCGCTTTGGTCGTGTACTGGCCCCGACTTGGTAGAATTGCGCGATGAAAAATATCGTTATCCTGATTTCCGGGCGAGGCTCCAATATGGAAGCCATCGTCAGCGCCTGCGCCGCCGAGGGCTGGCCGGCGCGCGTAGCGGCGGTCTTGTCCAACCGGCCAGACGCCGAAGGTCTGAAATATGCCGCCGACCACGGCGTGGCTACCGGCGTGGTGGACCACAAGCTTTATGATGATCGCGCCACTTTTGATGCCGCGCTCGCCGCTGCCATCGACGCTTTCGCGCCGGACCTGGTGGTCCTGGCCGGATTCATGCGCATCCTGACGCCGGGCTTTGTCGACAAGTACGCCGGGCGCATGCTGAATATCCATCCGTCGCTGCTGCCGTGCTTTCCGGGGCTGCATACGCACCGGCAAGCCATTGAGGCGGGCGTCAAGGTCCACGGCGCCAGCGTGCATTTCGTCACGCCCGAGCTTGATCACGGCCCCGTCATCGTCCAGGCCGCGCTTGACGTGCTGCCGGACGACACGCCCGAGAGCCTGGCCACGCGCCTGTTGCCGTGCGAACACGTTATCTACCCGCGCGCTGTGCGCTGGTATGTCGAAGGCCGGCTGCAAGTGCGTGCCGGCGTAGTCCGGGTCGAACCACCCGAATCCCAGCTGTTTACGGCCTTTGCTGCCGCTACGGAGGTGCAGTCATGAGCCGCAATACCGCAGGGGCCCGCCAGCCCGTCCGCAACAAGAACAAGGATCACAAGGGCACGCCCATCCGCCTGTCGCGCTCGCGCGATGCGAACGAGGGCCAGGCCCCGCAGCAAGGCCGCGGGCCRCATGGCGGGCTGCATGCCGTCCATATCCAGCATATCGACCGCCTGCTGGGCAAGGTGCTGATGTTCACGCGTCCGTCCGACGTGGTGGTGAGCTACTACTTCCGCGAAAACCCCAAGCTGGGCCATCGCGAGCGCGGCATCATCGCCGAAGCCGTGTTTGCCGTGCTGCGCCGGCGCGTGGAGTTTGCGCAGTTCGCCGCCAGCGGCACGGGAGCTTCGCAGCGCCGCCTGGCCTTGCTGGGCCTGGCCGCCACGCTGGGCCGCGACGTACTGACGCCGTTCTTGCTGCCGGAAGAGGGCGAATGGCTCGATCGCCTGACCACGATCGAGCGTTCCAGCCTGGCGCCGCGCGTGCGCGCCAACCTGCCCGAATGGCTGTTCGACCAGCTGGCCGCGCGCCACGACGAAGCCTTTGTCGAAGCGCTGGGCGACGCCTGGCTGCGCCCGGCGCCGCTGGACCTGCGCGCCAACCTGGTCAAGACCACGCAGGAGGCCGCGCTGGCCGAACTGACCACCGCGGGGCTGAAGGCCGAGTTGACGCCGATGGCGCCGTCCGGCATCCGCCTGGCCGRCAAGCCGGCGCTCAACCAGCTGCCGCTGTTCGTCAACGGCCTGGTCGAAGTGCAGGATGAAGGCAGCCAGCTGCTGTGCAACCTGGTCGCGCCCAAGCGCGGCGAGATGGTGGTCGATTTTTGCGCGGGCGCGGGCGGCAAGACGCTCGCCCTGGGCGCGCTGATGCGCTCCACCGGCCGCCTCTATGCATTCGACGTGTCCGAGAAGCGCCTGTCCAATCTCAAGCCGCGCCTGGCGCGCAGCGGATTGTCCAATGTGCACCCCGTGCTGATCGACTCCGAGCACGACGCCAAGATCAAGCGCCTGGCCGGCAAGATCGACCGCGTGCTGGTGGATGCGCCTTGCAGCGGCCTGGGCACGCTGCGGCGCAATCCGGACCTGAAGTGGCGCCAGTCGCCGCAATCGGTGCTGGAGCTGACCGTCAAGCAGGCGGCCATTCTCGAGTCCGCCGCGCGCCTGGTAAAGGTGGGCGGGCGCGTGGTCTACGCAACCTGCAGCGTGCTGGAGGCCGAGAACGAAGGCATCGTGCGCGGTTTCCTGGCCTCGCACCCGGCCTTCCGCCTGGTGCCCGCCGCGCAGGTGCTGGCCGAGCAAAAGATCACGGTGCCCGGCTTGCCGGAAGATGCCGAGATGCTGGCGCTGTACCCGCACCTGCACCAGACCGACGGCTTCTTCGCCGCCGTGCTGGAGCGCGTCAGCTAACGCCCGATCGGTCAGGCGGCTGCGCCCGGGGAGGCATCCC
>NZ_JBFTSF010000518.1:0-2432 GCF_056399905.1 Cupriavidus sp. 01L46 | reverse complement strand
CCCCACGACTCATGGGTAGCCATCCAGGTTTTTTCCTGAAGGTCCCCAACCGTTCTGCTGGAGATCTCGGCGATTTTGAACGACACCGTATTCGGGGCGGACTCTGTAGGTAAACAGGCAGACAGGACCAAAGCCATCATTACGGAAAGCAGGCGGATGGCAGATCCAAGATAGGATTTCATGGTGTTGGCGAGTTGCTTGTGAAGTAAATTCCGGATCGCGGAGGCGAATCGCCTATTCGTTAAAGGGACCTGCCTCAAACGTTACCATCCCGTTCGAAAACTCCCGAGTCCAGATATTGCGAGGGTCCTCGCCTACCCCTCGTACGGCAAAGTTCCTGTTCGGCAAGTGAACGGCCAGCGTGGTGAACAGAGCAATAATTGACCAGCTATCCAGATAGAAGAGCGTATTCGCCAGCTAGAACATGCCTGCGGAACACTATCCTATCGGCAGCACCACGCGGGCTTGCACCCCTACTTAGGAGGGGCCGCCCGAATTTCTCCGGTTCTCGGATTGAGTTAGCGCTGCCGCTACAGGGTGAAGGCGAAACCCAGATGTTGCATGTTCGGGCGGGCCGGCTCCTTCAGCCACTAAAGCGTGGCGCGGTCCTGGCTACCCGGCCTTTTCTCGATATCCGGCCAGACCAAGCCTTCAAACTGATCAGGCGGAACCGGCCGGGAATACAAAAAGCCCTGGGCAAAATCACAACCCACGGCGCTGAGAAAATCGCGTTGCTCTGTCGTCTCCACCCCCTCGGCAATGACCTTCAATCCCAGTTTGTGCGCCAGCATGACCATGGCTTCGCAAAGCGCCTGATTGTCGCCGTCAGAGCCGAGGTTCTGCACGAATGAGCGGTCGATCTTGAGGTAGTCGATGTCAAAGCGCTTGAGATAGGCCAGGGACGAGTAGCCGGTGCCGAAGTCGTCGATCGAGATGCCGATTCCCGCGTCACGGAAGGTCAACAGCTTCTCGTTCAATTCGGCATCCAGTAACAGGCCCTCGGTGATTTCAACCACAACGCTCTGCCCCGGCATCCCTTCGCGCATGAGATAGTCGGACCATCGCGTACAAACCTGGCCGTCTAGCCGAATCTGCATCGGCGACATGTTGACGCTGATCTGGAACGACGGATGGAATCGGCCGCGCCATTGGCGGGCCTGGTGCACGGCCTGCTTGAACACCCAATCCCCGATCGGAACGATGAGCCCCGTGTCCTCGGCCAGTGGAATGAAGTCCAGCGGACTGATGGTGCCGCGTTCGGGGTGCAACCAGCGGATCAGTGCCTCGGCTTTGCGGATTTCCCCGGTGGCCAGGTCTACGATGGGCTGGTAGTAGAGCTGGAACTGTCCGCCAGGCAGGGCGGCACGTAGATCGCTGGTGAGACGCAGGCGCTTTTCTGCGACGACGCGCAAGTCGGGCGTGAAGTAGCTGAAGCGGTTGCGCCCGGCGTTCTTGGCCGCATACATGGCCTGGTCGGCATTCTTGAAGAGAATATCCAGTTCGCTGGTGTCGTCGGGGTAAAGCGTGACGCCAACACTGGCGGAGATGAACGCCTCATCCGCGCCGAGCGCGAACGGCTCGGCCAGCTTGCGGATGATGGCCGTTGCGATCCGTTCAACGCTTTCGGTATCGTCCGTGTTGGGCAGAATGACGGTGAACTCGTCGCCGCCAAGGCGAGCGACGATGTCCGATTCGCGCACGCACGAAATGATGCGCCTGGCCGCCTCGATCAGCAGGATGTCTCCTGTGTCGTGCCCCAAGGAGTCATTGACTTCTTTGAAGCGATCCAGGTCAATCAGCATCAAGGCCATATGCTGCCCGGAGCGATGCGCTATGCTGGCTTCGTGCTCCAGACGGCTGTGAAACATCTGGCGGTTCGGGAGATGGGTCAGCGCATCGAAATTGGCCTGTTTCCAGATTGTCGCCTCGAATGCCATCCGGTCCGATAGATCACGGCCCACGGCCAGCACCGAGTTCACCGTGCCGGACCGGTCAATCTCTGGCGTCAGGCGGATATGGGTGCAATGCTCCTGTCCATCCCTGTTGCGCCATCTCAGCTCGAATTGCCCACTTTTCCCGCTTGAAATGGCTTCGCTGATCTTCTCTTCGTAGATCAGCGCATTGGCGCCGCCGGGGACTTCCGAGGGCCGCTTGCCGAGCGCTTCGGCGAGGCTGCAGCCTGCCGAGTTGCAGAAGGCGGGATTGGCGTAAGTGCGGCGAAGGTCTCGATCGTAGCGGGTAATGGTGTCCGGAGAGTTCTCAATCAACGTTCGCGACTCCTGCTCCCTGCTGACGAGTTCCGCGGTTCGCTCGTCGACGGTCTGTTCCAGGGAGGCGTTGATCTCGTTGATCTTCTGGATCTTCTGCTTGATGGCCCCGCTCATTCTTTCAAAACGCTGCGCGAGCCGGCCTAGTTCATCCTTGCCGCGGGC
>NZ_JBFTSF010000517.1:0-2440 GCF_056399905.1 Cupriavidus sp. 01L46 | reverse complement strand
GGTTGAGGCGCTCAACCGTGCTGGCGGCGTCAATGTGTTGACAGGTGACAACAGCCGCATCCGCATTTCGCGTGGCGGAAAGAACTACTTCATCAATCTGCCAGCGTTGTTGCAACAAGGCATTGATCCAACCCGCGTGATGCTGCGAAACGGCGACATCGTGCGCGTGGAACAACGTGAAGACAGTAAGGTGTTTGTCACTGGCGAAGTTGTGCGCCCCGCCGTCGTTCTCCCGCGCAATGGTCGCCTGACACTGAATGAAGCCATCGGCGAAGCCGGCGGTGTGAATCCGACCTCAGCCGATGCCAAGGAGCTTTACGTCATTCGCAAAAGCGATGACGGCGATGCCCAGATTTTCCACCTGGACGGAAAGTCGCCTGTGTCTTTGGCCCTGGCGGAATCGTTCGAGTTGAAGCCGAAAGACGTCGTGTATGTCGACGCAGCCGGTGTAGTTCGCTGGAGCCGCGTGATCAATCAATTGCTCCCGAGCGGCACTCTTCTCAACTCCACGGCCAACACCCTGAAATGATCAAGACCGTACTCGTGGTGTGCATCGGCAATATCTGCCGCAGCCCGATGGCGGAAGCGTTGCTAAAGCAAGCTCTGCCCGAGGCCAACGTCGTCTCGGCAGGGCTCGGCGCACTGGTCGGCCAGCCGGCGGACGCCCATGCAGTCGATCTGATGAAAGACCTTGATCTGGATATCACCGGCCACCGCGCCCGCCAGCTCAACCGTGCGATCGCCACGCAGGCCGACCTGATCCTGGTCATGGACAACTGGCAAAGGCAGGAGATACAGYGACTGCACCCGGCGACGACTGGCCGGGTCTTCCGGCTTGGCGAACTCGCCAAGTTCGACGTACCGGACCCTTATCGCGAGGGACGTCCTGCCTTTGATAACGCGCTGGAGTTGATCCAGCGCGGCGTGGAAGCCTGGGTGCCGCGTATCCAGGCCCTCCGTTAACAGAATTCGCAGTAGAGCTTATGAACCAGAATCCTCCTGCAGTCGCCGTCCCCGGACCTCCGGAAGACGAGATCGATCTCGTTCACTACCTGGACGTGCTCTTGGCCAGCCGCTGGCTGATCGCGTCCATCGCCGGTGTGGTGCTAGCGCTTGGTGTCGCCTACGCGTTTCTGGCACGTCCCGTCTATCAGGCAGATATCCTGGTGCAGGTCGAAGACAATCCCAATAGCGCCAAGAGCTTGTTGGGAGATGTCTCCAGCCTGTTTGACGTCAAGGCAGAAGCCACTGCCGAAATCGAGATTATTAGATCGCGCATGGTGGTAGGCAAAGCCGTGGACAACCTGCATCTGTACATCTCAGCTAAGCCGAACTACTTTCCATTTATTGGCGCATGGATCGCCAGTCGTGCGAAGGGGCTATCCGAGCCGGGTTTCCTGGGCTACGGCGGCTTTGCATGGGCCAAGGAATCGATCAACGTTGATCTGTTCGACGTGCCAGAGTCCCTCGAAGGCGAGAGATTCAATCTAGTGACCTTGGGCGAAGGCCGATACCGTCTTGAGCAGAGCAGTCTCGACAAACCACTAGAGGGGCATGTGGGTGAACTACTGCGGGTGGAGCAGAGCGTGGGCAGCATCTCCCTGCTAGTCACTGATCTCAAGGCCAAGCCTGGCATTGTCTTCAACCTGATACGCGCTTCACGGCTGCAGACCCTTGAGAGTCTGCAAGACCGACTCCAGATCGCAGAGAAGGGCAAGCAAAGCGGCATAATCGGCGCTTCCCTCGATGGCACCAATCCGGTTCTCACCGCTAGCATCCTGAACGATATCGGTGAGGAATACGTCGCTCAGAATATCAAGCGCAAAGCCGCCGAAGCAGAAAAGTCCCTGGTGTTTCTCGGCGACCTGCTGCCCCAGTTGAAGACTGAACTTGAGCGTGCCGAAGTCAAATACAACGAGATGCGCAACAAGCGCAATACTTTCAACCTGAGCGAGGAAGGCAAGGCATTCCTAMAAGAGAGCGTAACCACAGAAACAGGCCTGCTTGAGCTGAAGCAGAAGCGTACCGAGTTGCTCACCCGCTTCACAGTGACGCACCCGAGTATTCAAGCACTTGATCAGCAAATCGCGACGATTAACGCAAAGGTCGGCAGCATGGCTTCACGCTTGAAGACCTTTCCCGACGTTGAACAAGACACTCTGCGTCTTATGCGCGATGTACAGGTCAACAATGACCTCTACGTGGGGCTGCTTAACAACATGCAGCAGCTCAAACTGGTGAAAGCGGGGAAGGTTGGTAACGTTCGTCTTCTCGACAACGCTCCGGTTCCAGAAGAGCYGATCAAGCCGAAGAAGAGCATGACTATCGCACTAGCCGCAATTCTCGGGCTAATGATCGGCATCGTCGCGGCGTTTGTGCGCAACGCGCTCTACGGTGGAATCACAGATTCCCAGGACATCGAACAACATACCGGACTAAG
>NZ_JBFTSF010000516.1:0-2453 GCF_056399905.1 Cupriavidus sp. 01L46 | reverse complement strand
GTCATTGGCCAGTGTATGCGGCATCGTCGTTCCGGCGAGCTCCCAATTGCCGGGGCAGGGGCCGATTCCCGCCGCATGGCCGGCCGGGTTACCTGCCGTTGCGGCGCGTCCGTCAGGTAAGCACGCGGATCGTGGGCGTCGAATGTGGTTGATCGTCCTTAGCGGGCGTTGCCGTCTYCAAATCCCACAGACTCGCTCTTTTTTCGGCCGGCGGCAGTCCGCGGCGGGTTCAGTCAGGAGAGTTCGCGAATGAACTCTTTGGCTTGCGGCCATTCGCCATAGCCTGAAGCGGGATTCAAATGCCCGACCTCGCCGAGTTCGACAAAGCGGCTGCCCCACGCCTTCGCCAGGCTACGGGCGCGATCGAGACGCGTCAGAGGATCGTTGCTGCTAGCCGCAACGATGCTCGGAAACGGCAACGTGCTGCGAGGGATCGGCAGCCAGCCGTGGTCGCTCAGCGTGGCGAGCGTCGGATAGCCTGCCGGCATGGACGTTTCGAGGTCCGCGGGCGCCGCGAGCAGTGCGCCAAGGATCTCGCCTGTGGCGCCTCGGGCTGCCAAATGGGCGACCATCATCGCGCCTGCGCTGTGCGCCAYGATGATCACCGGCCCCTCGATGGTGGCCAACGCGCGATCGATTGCGTTGACGCGGGCGGCGCAACTCAGCTTGTCTTGCTCAAGCGGCGCGACGCTGACGACGCGAGGCAGCGTCGCCGCAAGGAGGGTTTGCCAGTGTTCCGGCACATGGTCACGCAGGCCAGGGACGATGAGAACGGTCGGTGCCGTAGAGGTCATGTCGATCTTTCAGTAAGGCGCGTCACCGATGATGGCGGTACGCTCCATCTTTCGGTGGCACGGTGGATAATCCATCACTGCGTAGTGCTGGGTTGAACGGTTGTCCCAGAACGCAACGCTGTTCTTCTTCCAGCGAAAACGCACTTGGTATTCGGGGATATTGGCCTGACTGACCAGGTAGCTAAGCAAATTGCCGGCACCCGGCGCCTTGTCCAGCCCGAAGCGCACGTTGGCCGGCACATTGAAATTCGTGAAGTGCGTCGTAAAGCTCCCATTGACGAACAGCACTTTCTCTCCGGTTTCGGGATGGATGCGTACAACCGGGTGCTCGGCGTCCGGGTACTGAGCCTTCAGTGCAAGACGCTTTTCGATCGGCATGGCGGCACCGAAGCTCGCCTCGATGCTGTGGCGCGCGCGCAATGTGGCGATCTTCGTCTTGATATCCTCGGGCAACTGGTTGTAAGCCTCGACCATGTTGACCCACATCGTGTCACCGCCCACAGGCGGGCATTCGATGCAGCGCAGCACACAGCCCATCGGAGGCTTTTCGCGCCAAGTGGCATCGGTATGCCAGGAATTCTCGTTGCGCTCGGGAGGGCTGTCCGGGGTCTTATAAATCTGAACCAGTCCTGGGTAATCGGGATGGCTGCCTACCACCGGGTGGTCCTCCAGTTCACCGAAGCGGCGCGCAAAGGCCACGTGCTGCGCGCGCGTGATGTCCTGGTCGCGGAAGAACACCACGCGATGCTTTAGGAGCAGCGCCCGAATCTCCGCCATCTGTTGGTCGTCCTCGGCAGCCGCGCCAAGGTTGACGTTGCTGAGCTCCGCG
This sequence comes from Cupriavidus sp. 01L46, assembly GCF_056399905.1. Taxonomy (NCBI): domain Bacteria; kingdom Pseudomonadati; phylum Pseudomonadota; class Betaproteobacteria; order Burkholderiales; family Burkholderiaceae; genus Cupriavidus; species Cupriavidus sp. 01L46. The sequence continues at coordinate 830 of NZ_JBFTSF010000516.1, read as the reverse complement.
CCGATCGTGCAAGTGATGGGCTCAACCCGGATCGAATTGCCCAGCGAGGTTGCGCGGACCACTGCGGGTGCCGCCTTGAGGCGTTGATTCATGTGCGTGTCTCCGATTGTCGGTTAGGCCGATCGATCCTTGCGAGTTTGGATGTCGCGGGTATCTCCCGCTTGACAGTACATGACAGGGATTTATCATTCCATGTCAATGTCCCACTCGTCTCTCTAATGTCGTCACTTGTCCGCGCCGCGGCCCTCACCAACTACAGCGAGGTCGCTCGAGCCGCCGGACTGGATCCGGTGCGGATGCTCCTTGACGCGGGGTTGAGTCCGAGCGTACTGAGCGAACCGGACATCATGATTCCGGTCGAGCGTGTCGGAAGGCTGCTTCAGGCGTCCGCAACCATGTCAGGCAACGAGAGTTTCGGACTGTGCATGGCCGAGTCGCGCCTTTTGTCCAATCTTGGGCCGGTAGGATTGCTGATCCGCGACCAGGCGACGCTACGCGACTCGCTTCGCATGCTGATGCGCTATCAAGCGTCGCTCAACAGTGCGTTGTCGCTGACGGTCGAGGAGTGCGATGGACTTGTCATTATTCGCGAGGTGGTAATGGCTGGCAGCGCACATCAACCCACGCGTCAAAGGGTTGAACTGGCGCTAGGGGTCATGGTGCGATTGATACGTCAACTCCACAAGCCCGACTGGGAGCCGCGACGCGTATGCTTTGAGCACCCGGCGCCGCGCGACCTGAGTACGCACCGACGGTTTTTTGGCCCTTGCGTCGAATTCGACTATGACTTCAACTGCATTATCTGCACGAGGGCCGATCTCGATGCACGC
>NZ_JBFTSF010000515.1:0-2464 GCF_056399905.1 Cupriavidus sp. 01L46 | reverse complement strand
CCTCGGGCTGGGCTGCGCATATCATCGAGCAACGCATCGACAACAAGATCATCCGCCCCAGCGCCAACTACACCGGGCCGGAAAACCTGAAGTTCGTGCCGATCGGAAAACGGAAATAGGCTGTGCAGGCCGCAAACCGCCTTGCCATGTAGCGAAGGCGCCCCCTTGCGTGGCCTGGGCTACACCGAATTATGTAACCGATAGTAGGGGCACTACGCCCCGACTTTCAAATCGTAGAGAATAGCGGCGGACCTGTGACTGCCGGCCTTCCTGGCAATCACCGCCTTTGACCCAACTCCAGAAGGAACCCACAGAATGAAGCATCTCGTCCTCGCCGCCTGCATCGGCGCATTTACGCTGACCACCGCCGGTGTTGCGATGGCCCAGGAACCGGCCAAGAAGGCCGCTCCCGCCAAGAAGGCTCATGTGAAAAGCACCAAGAAGGCTGCCGCGGCAGCACCTGCGGCCGCCCCCAGTGGCGAAAAATGGCAGTGCGAACTGGGCCATGTCCTGTACATCGGCGGCAACATGCAGCGCGATGAAGTCATCACCGTGAACTGGGAGGGCAAGGAATACCGCCTGCCCCGCCTGTCCACCGTAACCGGCGCCGACCGCTACTTCGACGCCCGCTCCGGCCTGGACCTGGTTGTGATCCCGAGCAAGGCCATGCTGTTCAACAAGAACGCCGGCCAGCGCCTGGCCGACGAGTGCCAGACCGCGGACATGCAGGCTGGCGGCTCGGCCCCGACCCAGGCAGGCGCGCTGCGCGCACCGGTAGCCACCCCGTTGCTGGTTGCCCCGTCGGCACCGGCAGCCGATGCCGCCCAGGCACCGGCCGCCCCCAAGCAGTAAGCACCAACCTATAAGCAATAAGAGCAGTAAAGGCAGTAAGAGCAGTAAGCGGTAATCAGTAGTAAGGGGCTGTAGCCTGGCATCGTCCGGCCACAGCCCCATGGGCACCAGGAAGCACAAAACGCCGAGGGAATCCCATGTCCGCGCATATTTCGAACGTCCGCCCCGAACCGGACCCGGTCATGGCCGACATCGTCGACTACGTCACCAGGTATCAGGTCAAGAGCGCGCTGGCCTACGACACGGCCCGCAACTGCCTGATCGACACGCTCGGCTGCGGCCTGGAAGCGCTGTCGTATCCGGCCTGCACCAAGCTGCTGGGCCCGATCGTGCCCGGCACGGTGGTCCCCAACGGCGCCAAGGTACCCGGCACCCAATTCCAGCTCGACCCGGTTCAGGCCGCCTTCAATATCGGCGCCATGATCCGCTGGCTCGATTTCAACGACACCTGGCTGGCCGCCGAATGGGGCCACCCGTCCGACAACCTCGGCGGCATCCTCGCCACCGCCGACTGGATCTCGCGCAACAACGTGGCCGCCGGGCGCAAGCCGTTGACCATGAAGGACGTGCTCACCGGCATGATCAAGGCCCATGAGATCCAGGGCTGCATCGCGCTGGAAAACGCATTCAACAAGGTGGGCCTGGACCACGTGGTGCTGGTCAAGGTGGCTTCCGCCGCCGTGGTTGCGCAGATGCTCGGCCTCGCCCGTGACGAAATCCTCAACGCGGTGTCCCTTGCCTGGGTCGACGGGCAAGCGCTGCGCACCTACCGCCACGCCCCCAATACCGGCAGCCGCAAGAGTTGGGCCGCCGGCGACGCCACCAGCCGCGCGGTGCGCCTGGCGCTGATCGCCCGTACCGGCGAGATGGGCTATCCCTCGGTGCTGAGCGCCAAGGGCTGGGGCTTCTACGACGTACTGTTCAAGGGCCAGCCCTTCAGGTTCCAGCGCCCGTATGGCACCTACGTGATGGAGAACGTGCTGTTCAAGATCGCCTTCCCGGCCGAATTCCACTCGCAAACCGCGGTGGAGGCCGCCATGACCCTGCACGGCCAGCTGTCCGCCGCGGGCAAGACGGCAGCACAGATCAGGCAGGTCACCATCCGCACCCACGAGGCCTGCATCCGCATCATCGACAAGAAGGGCCCGCTGGCCAACCCCGCCGACCGCGACCACTGCATCCAGTACATGGTGGCGGTGCCGCTGCTGTTCGGCCGGCTGACCGCCGAGGACTATGAAGACAAGATAGCGGCAGACCCGCGCATCGACGCCCTGCGCGACAAGATCGTGTGCGTGGAGGATCCGCAGTTCACCGCCGACTACCACGACCCGGAGAAGCGCTCCATCGCCAATGCGCTGACCGTGACGCTGAACAACGGCACGGTGCTGCCCGAAGTCGTGGTGGACTACCCGCTCGGCCACAAGCGCCGGCGCGACGAGGGCATCCCACTGCTGGTGGAGAAATTCAAGACCAACCTGGCCCGCCGTTTTCCGGCCAGGCAGCAGCAGGCGATCCTGGCGGTGTCGCTGGACCAGGCGCGCCTGGAGGCTATGCCTGTCAATGAGTAGTCGCTGGACCAGGCGCGCCTGGAGGCTATGCCTGTCAATGAGTA
>NZ_JBFTSF010000514.1:0-3745 GCF_056399905.1 Cupriavidus sp. 01L46 | reverse complement strand
TGGATGTTGTGGATGGTCATCGCGCCCACCATCAGCGCCATCACGGCGTTGGGCGGAATGCCCAGCGTCAGCAGCGGGATGAAGGAGGTCTGCGCCGCGGCGTTGTTGGCCGATTCCGGACCTGCCACGCCTTCGATGGCGCCCTTGCCGAACTCATGCGAATACTTGGAAGTCTTCTTCTCCAGCGAGTAGGCCGCGAAAGAAGCGAGCGCCGCGCCGCCGCCGGGCAGGATCCCGAGAACGGAGCCGAGCGCGGTACCGCGCAGCACCGCTGGCGCCATGCGCTTGAAGTCCGCCTTGGAGGGCCACAGGTTGCTAACGTGATCGGTAAAGGTTTCGCGGTTTTCCTTCTGCTCCAGGTTGGCGATGATCTCGGCAAAGCCGAACATCCCCATGGCCAGCGCGACGAAATCGACACCGTCGGTCAGCTCCGGCACGTCGAAGGAGAAGCGTGCGGCGCCCGAGTTCACGTCGGTGCCGACCAGGCCCAGCAGCAGCCCCAGCACGATCATGGCAACCGCCTTGGGCAGCGAGCCCGAAGCCAGCACCACGGCGCCGATCAGGCCCAGGCACATCAGCGAGAAGTACTCGGCAGGCCCAAACTTGAATGCCAGTTCCGACAGCGGCGTAGCAAACGCGGCCAGGATCAGCGTCGCCACGCAGCCGGCAAAGAAGGAGCCCAGGCCAGCGGTGGCCAGCGCCACCCCTGCTCGCCCTCGCCTGGCMATCTGGTAGCCGTCGATGGTGGTCACCACCGACGACGATTCACCCGGCAGGTTGACYAGGATGGCGGTGGTGGAACCACCGTACTGGGCGCCGTAGTAAATACCGGCCAGCATGATGAGCGCGGCCACCGGCGGCAGCGTGTAGGTCACCGGCAGCAGCATGGCGATGGTCGCCAGTGGCCCGATGCCGGGCAGCACGCCGATCAGCGTTCCCAGCACGCAGCCGAGAAAGCAGTATCCAACGTTCTGCAGTGTCAGCGCCGTGGAGAACCCAAGGGCCAGGTGTTCGAATAGTTCCATGAGGCTGTCTCCCTCGCCTGCAGTGAAACCCAGGCCGCGCATCTGCGGCAAGGCAGGCACGGCGGACCAGGCTACGCGCGGCATTCTTGCGGAATGGCGCGCGAATCGGAGGAAGCTGGCGGGGCGCGAGGCTACGCTGGTTTCCGCCACAGATCGTCATCGACAGCAAGCGCGCGCGCTCAGGCGCACCCCAATGGCTTACCAAGCACAGTAGGCGCGAGTGCTTTCATCCGCCTTTCAGTGTCCTTGCCCATCTTGTCCTTGCTCATCTTGTCGTGGCTCTTGCCCATCTTGTCTTTGCCCATCTTGTCCTTGCYCATCGAGTCCTTGCYCATGGTGTCCTTGGCCATGCTGCTGTCATTGCTCATGGCATCCTTCTTCATGGAGTCCTGGGCAAAGGCATGACCCGCAAATAGCATCGTGGTCGAGAGCAGGGTAGCTGCGAAAAGTTTGTTCATGAAGATCTCCTTGGGTTGGTCAGTGTGCAAGCCGGCATCATGCCGGCCAATTTCAAGCGGATCAGGATCCGCCGAACCAGTTGTATCCCTGGTCTTCCCAGTAACCGCCGGGATACGTGTTGGTGACGTACAGCGCCATGATGTGCTTGGGGTTCTTGTAGCCAAGCTTGGTCGGCATGCGCAGTTTCATGGGGAAGCCGTACTTGGGCGGCAGCTTCTCCCCGTCGTAGGTAAAGGTCAGCAGCGTCTGCGGATGCAGCGCGGTGGGCATGTCGATGCTGGTGAAATAGTCGTCGGCGCAGCGAAAGCCCACGTACTTCGCGCTGGTGTCGGCACCCACGCGATGCAGGAATTCCGAGAAGGGCGTGCCCCCCCACTTGCCGATGGCGCTCCAGCCTTCCACGCAGATATGGCGCGTGACCTGCGAGGTCTGCGGCAGCGCGTAGAGCTGCTCGAGCGTCCACGGATCCTTGCGCGCCACCATGCCGCCGACTTCCAGCCGGAAGTCGGCACCGTCGACCTCGGGCACTTCGTCCTCGCCGTAGAAGGCATTGAACGGGAACGGCCGCGTGATCATGGACTCCGCATAGGTGGGCGCGAGCCGCTTGGGGTCGAACAGCCAGCCTTGCACGCGATCGTTGAAGCGCGATACCGCGGTGAGAAAGCGCTCCACCGAGGCGTCGTCGCTCAGGCTGCAACCCGTCAGCATCGACAGCCCGCCCAGCGTGATGGCGCGCTTGGCGAACAGGCGGCGCGACGGCATATCGAGTTCGCGCACGGCGTCTCGCAGGATCAGGCGCCGGTCAAGCGTGGCGATGGGTTTGGACTTGCTCATGGCGGTTCTCCGCGATGCGGCTCTGTGGATTCGGTTCTGTGGATGCGTTTGCGTAAACACGGCCGGCGATCAGCGGCCGCGCAGCATGATCAGCAGCGTGCGCGGCACCAGCGCCACCATGGCCACGTGCACGACGATGAACAGCACGATGGCGCTCATGCATACGAAGTGGACCCAGCGCGCCGCGTCATAGCCGCCCATCAGCTCGCGCAGCAGCGGGAATTGCACCGACTTCCAGATCGCCAGGCCGGACAGCACCGTGACCACGATGACCACCACCACGCCCAGGTACATGGCCTTCTGGGCCGCGTTGTATTCGGCMAGGTCCGGGTGCGCCAGCCGGCCGCGCAACGCCGCGGCGATATCGCGCAGCGCCGCGGGCACCGACAGCGGCAGGAAGCGGCGGCGGAACCGTCCGGTGAGGGCGTTCATCAGCAAGTAGAACAGCCCGTTGGCGACCAGCAGCCACATGGCGGCGAAGTGCCACTGCAGCGCGCCGCCCAGCCATCCGCCGAGCGTGATGCCATTGGGGAAATGCAGGCCGAACAGTGGCGACGCGTTATAGATGCGCCAGCCGCTCATTACCATGACGATGACGGCGATGGCGTTGAGCCAATGGGTGATGCGCACCCACGCCGGCTGGATGGAGGCGGACGTTTGTCCGCGGCGGCCGTGTGCGGGCCGCGATAGCTGGGAGGCTGTGTCCACCGTCTTTCTCCAATGTTCCATGTTCCGTGGCGCTCGCAGGTGCGGCTGCAACGGGTTATGTGCCTTTGTCGACAGTGGCGGCACGAACTTACACGCGGGACGGTAATTTTTTCTGGCACGCGGGCACGTCGGCAACGGGCATCCCCGGAGTCACTCAGCAAGCTCGGCGAAAGAACGTACGGACTGTTGGGCGACGCATGGACGGCTACCCGCACTCTTGACATTAGCACTCCGCCCGCGAGACGCCAAAGGCGATCGATGCCCGCCTCACACGGCCCGCTACAATGCTGGCGGGCCGCGCGGCCAGCGCTGTCCCACTGCGCGCGCAGCCCGGTCTGCCCGGAGCCGCATGCCGCCGCCGCCCCGACACCATTCACGGACCCCAGGATCTCCGCATGCCTTTGACCGCCGAGCAGCTTATCGAATACATGGACTTCGCCGCAGACCTCGCGCAGGCGGCCGGCAATGCCAGCCTGCCGTACTTCCGCAGCGCCCCGGCGGTAGAGGACAAAGGTGGCCGGCGCTTCGACCCGGTCACCGCAGCCGACAAGGCAGCCGAGCGCGCCATGCGCGACCTGATCCTGGCGACATACCCGGAGCACGGCATCCTGGGCGAAGAAGAAGACCGTGTGGCCGGCAGCTCGCCGCTGACCTGGGTGCTCGATCCCATCGACGGCACCCGTGCGTTCATTACCGGGCTGCCGCTCTGGGGCACGCTG
>NZ_JBFTSF010000513.1:0-2483 GCF_056399905.1 Cupriavidus sp. 01L46 | reverse complement strand
TCGGCGGTGATGCGGCTTTGCTCGGCCTCCTGCCTGCGCTCGGCCTCGTAGGACGCGATGCGCGCGTTCTGCTCGGCGGTGCGGGTCTTCACCTGCTGTTCCTGCTCGAGCTTCATGAACGATTCCTGCTGCTCGATCTCCAGCTTCTTGGCCAGTGCGTCGCGGTTCTTCTCACGCACGGAGACCTCGGTGTCCTGCTCGACTTCGTTGCGTTCCTTGCGGCGGCGCTCGGTCTCCTGCGTGAGCTTGGTCAGGCCCTCGGCATCGAAGGCGTTGTTGGGGTCGAAGAACTCCTTCGAGGTCTGGTTGAAGTTGGTGAGCGACACGCTCTCCAGTTCCAGCCCGTTCTTGGTCAGGTCTTCGGCCACGGTGTTCTGCACGCCCTGCACGAACTGCTCGCGCGCATCCTGCAGGTCCTGCATGCTCATCTGCGCCGCGGTGGAGCGCAGCGCGTCGACRAACTTGTCGTCCACCAGCGCGCGCAGGCTCTCCGGCGCCAGCGTGCGCTGGCCCAGCGTTTGCGCGGCGGTGGACACGCCTTCCACGGTGGGTTTGACGCGCACGAAGAACGCCACCACCACATCCACGCGCATGCGGTCCTTGGTGATCAGGCTGTCGCGTGAGGCGCGGCTGACCTCCAGCTTGAGCGTGTTCATGTTGATCGGGATGATTTCATGGAACACCGGCAGCACGATGGCGCCGCCGCTCATGATCACCTTTTGCCCACCCAGCCCGGTACGCACGAAGGCGCGCTCGGCCGATGCGCGCGTGTACAGGCGCGAGAAGATCAGGCCGATGATGCACAGGCCGAGTACGCCGGCCAGGCCGATGACACCCCAGAAGATGATGGAATCCATATTGGTTCTGATGCTCCCTTGGAACTTGGAAAAAATACCGCGGACGGCTTGCGCCCGCGCGTGGCCTACAGCAGGYCGGGCCGCGGGTTGGCGATGGCGCGATACAAGGTGCCGGAGGTGCGTGCGACGATCAGTACGGTTTCGCCGCGCGGAAAACGCTGGCCCGGCTCGTCCGGCTCGACGCGCAGGTAGTGGGCCTGGCCATATTCATCCACCAGGCGCGCTTGCGCCGGATTGCCGGCCGAGGCCTCGCCGAGCGTGACCTGGGCAACGCGCCCGACAAAGTCGAGCTCGGAGATGGCGGAGGATTCGTCCTGCGGAAAATAGCGTCCTACCAGGCTGCCGGTGGCGCGCACGAAGGGCAGGGCGCCCAGCGTGGCGAGCACCACCGCGAGCGGCACGGGCAGCAGGTGGCCGGCCACGGCGGCGATCACCCATTGGAGGATCAGGCCGACGATGGCGAAGCCCATCAGGAACAGCACCACCAGCATCAGCAGCGGCACGCGGCCCACGTGCAGCCAGCCGAGGAACTGGCCGATGGCGCCGGCATCGGCCGCGCTGGCGTCGGTGTGGTCCAGCGCGAAATGCGTGACCAGGAAGCTGTCGGCCTGCTGCGACAGGGCGAGGCCAAGCAGCAGGGCCAGCGCCTCCAGCACGCCGATGACTACCATCAAGCCAATCGCCACCACGAACGGGGCATTGCCCGGCAATAACAGCTGATTCATTTCGGCGTTCTTATTGTGCTGAATCGGTCGGGAGCGGCGGAGCCGGTGTCTGGTGTGCGGCGCTCAGGAGCGCGCCGCGTCGCGTGCGGCCTTCAGGCGCTCAAGGCGTTCGTTGATGCGCTGTTCCTTGTGCAGTATCTCCAGCCGCTTGAGCAAGGAGGCATCGGCGCTGGAGCTGCCGACGCCGAGTCCGGCCACGCCCGTGGCGCTGGTCATGGCGCGGTTGAAGCCTTGCTCGAGCTGTTCGGCACGCACGCCGGCGCCGGCGCCCGGCGCGGCGCCAACGCTGGCGCCCGCGCGCTCGGCGGCAGCCCGCGCGGCCACCATGCCGGCCAGCGCCTGCTCCATCTCGGCGCGCTTGGCGCGCAGGCCAAGCAGATCGGCTTCGGCTGCCTCGGATTTTTCAACGGCTTCCTGCAGGCTGCCGTTGAGCGTGCCGAGCTGGTCCTCGAGGTCGATCTGGCGCTCGGTGCCCGCGCGCGCCGCGGCATCGTCACCGTGCTGGAGCGCCACCGCGACTTGTTCGTCGAGCCGCTCGATCTCGTTGTTGAGCCGCGCGATGGCCTTGGCGGCATGGTGCTTGGCCGCCTCGTGCTGGCCTAGCCCGACCCGCGCCTGGGCGATCACCTCGTCGAATTCGCGCAGGTACTGCTCCAGCACGGCTTGCGGCGCGCGCGCCTCCAGCGAGCTGACCAGCGCGTGCAYATTGGCGGTCAGCAGTCGTTTCACACGGTTACCCAGGCCTTCTGTCGTCATGGTGTGTTTCCTCGGTGCATCGATAAGACGCCGCCGGGGCGGCGATGGCGCAACACAAAAAGTCGGAATTCTAGGTGGTCTGCCGAGCGCTCTGGATCAGTTTTGTCATTTCTAACACTTCGGGGATGTAGGCGTCCAGTACGGC
>NZ_JBFTSF010000512.1:0-2488 GCF_056399905.1 Cupriavidus sp. 01L46 | reverse complement strand
CTGCTGCGGCGCGTGGATGCCATGGCCAAGGACCTGCGGATCGACGCGGGCAGCCTGGAGCTGGGCGGCCTGTCGATCGATCCGCTCACGCGCGAGGCCAGCGTGGACGGCCGGCGCATCGAGCTCACCCCGCGTGAGTTCGACCTGCTGTATTTCTTCGCCAGGCATCCCGGCAAGGTGTTCTCCCGCATGGACCTGCTCAACGCTGTCTGGGGCTATCAGCACGAGGGCTACGAACATACCGTCAACACCCATATCAACCGGCTGCGCACCAAGATCGAGGCCGACCCGGCACAGCCCAGCCGCATCCTGACCGTGTGGGGGCATGGCTACAAGCTCGCGGCGGGAACCCAAGGAGGCGCGCCGTGAGCCTTGATCTCGGACTGAACCTGAGCCGCCGCCTGACCCTGACGCAGCGGCTGTCCCTGGTGTTCTCCGTGCTGCTGCTGGCCTGCTGCGGCGCCTCCGCGTGGCTGCAGGTCCGCTCCAACGACATGCGCGAGAAGGAAGTCATCCAGGACCTGTCGCGCGGGCTGGCCGGCCATATCGCGCGCAATGCGTCGCTGATGGACGCCAACGGGCTCAAGCCGGATGCGCTGCGCCGCCTGTTCGGCCAGCTGATGGTGGTGAACCCGAGCGTGGAGGTGTACCTGCTGGACAGCCAGGGCCGGATCCAGGGGCACGACGCGCCGGCCGGGCACCTGCAGCGCCAGCAGGTCGACCTGAAGCCGGTGCAGCGCCTGCTGGCCGGCGAGCCGTTGCCTATCCTTGGGGACGATCCGCGCAGCGCGGGCGGGCGCAAGGTGTTTAGCGCCGCGCCACTACGCGTGGGCGGTGCCGAGCCCGCCGGCTACATCTACGTGGTGCTGCTGGGCGAGGCGCATGACGAGCTGGCGGCGCGCGCCTCCGCCAACTCGGTGTTGCGCACCACGCTGTGGTCGATGGGGCTGGTGGCGCTGCTGGGGTTGCTGGCGGGCCTGATGGCGTTCGGCCTCATCACGCGGCCGCTGCGCCGCCTGACCGAGGCGATGCGGCGGTTTGATGCCGACGGTGCGCCCGAGAMGCAGCCGCGCGTGCCGCGCACGCCGTGCGGCAATGCGCGCGATGAAATCGTCGCGCTGGAAGCGGCCTTCGCGCAAATGGCGGACCGCATCGCCGAGCAATGGCGCGCGCTGACCAAGCAGGACCAGGAGCGGCGCGAGCTGGTTGCCAATATTTCCCATGACCTGCGCACGCCGCTGACCTCGCTGCACGGCTACCTGGAAACGCTGTCGCTCAAGGCCGATACGCTCAGCGAGGCCGAGCGCCAGCGCTACCTGGCCATCGCGCTGGCGCAAAGCGTCAAGGTGGGGCGGCTGGCGCAATCGCTCTTTGAGCTGGCGCGGCTGGAGCACGGCATCGTGCAGCCGGCGCTGGAGGATTTTTCGCTGGTGGACCTGGTGCAGGACGTGTTCCAGAAGTTCGAGCTACCGGCCGAGGCGCGCCACGTGCGGCTGCGTGCCGGTATCCCGCAGCGCCTGCCCGCCGTCACGGCCGATCTCGGCATGATCGAGCGCGTGCTGACCAACCTGCTGGATAACGCGATCCGCCACACGCCGGCCGAAGGCGCCATCGAAGTCGATCTCGCCCTGCGCGACGGCAAGGTGGCGGTCACCGTCAGCGATACCGGCCCCGGCATTCCCGCGGAACTGCGCGAGAGCCTGTTCCAGCGGCCCTTCAGCGCCGGCGGCGCGCACCGCGGCGKCGGGCTGGGGTTGCTGATCGTGCAGCGCATGCTGCAGCTGCATCACAGCCAGATCCGGCTGGTGGAGCGCGCCGGCAGCGGTACCACGTTCCGCTTCGAGCTGCCGGTGTCGGGCGGCGGCGCCGGCAATGCCCGCTAGCGGCGGGCAGGTTCAGTCTGCTGCCTGGCCGGCGAAGCGTTCGATCAGCCACGAGGCGGCCGGGCCGGGTGGCGTGTCGGTGCGGTAGATCGCATCGAAGGGGTAGAAGTTGCTGTGATTTTCGGGCAGGTCGAGCAGCACCAGGCGGCCCGAGTCGAGATCTTCCTGCACCATGGGCACCGGCATATTGCCCCAGCCGATGCCTTCGCGCAGCAGCATGTGCTTGGCGCCAAGATCACCCAGACGCCAGGTATGCGTGCTGATCACCGCGAAATCCTTGCCGTGCGTCAGCGCGGAGCGGTCCGACAGCACCAGTTGCACATGATGCCGTCCGGCGCCCGGCAGGTTCCGGCTGCCGCTGGCCAACGGATGACCTGGCGCCGCAACCGGCCGCAGCATCACATCGCCGATCCAGATGCGCTCGATCCCCGCCACACCCGCGCCGAGCGGCCCGCTGACGCCGATGGCGGCGGAGCCGTCCAACACCATCTGCGTCACGGCGCCAAGTGCCTCCATGTGCAGGTGCAGCGCTACCGTGGGAAATGCCTCGCGAAAGGCCTTCAGCGCGTCCACCACCCGGGCTGCCGGCAGCATCACGTCCAGCG
>NZ_JBFTSF010000511.1:0-2503 GCF_056399905.1 Cupriavidus sp. 01L46 | reverse complement strand
ACGGAACGCCGTGCCGCAATGCCAGAGGATCACAGATGATTGTGCGAGACCGCCCATCGGGACTGAGGTTGTTCCTGGTCCTGCGAGGCTCGATCCTGTCGCGCATCTGGCGCGTGCTGCTGGTGAACCTGCTGGTAGCGGTTGCCGTCACGCTCAGCCACGGCGCGTTCTTCCAGCACAAGGTCACGCTCACGGCCATCCCCTTCACGCTGATCGGCCTGCCGCTGGCCATCTTCCTGGGCTTTCGCAATACCGCCGCCTACGATCGCTTCTGGGAAGGGCGCAAGCTGTGGGGAGAGCTGGTGGTGCGCAGCCAGAACCTGGCACGGCAATGCCTCAGCCTGATCGCGGACAACGTGCCGGACAGCGCCGGCCATAAACCGGCGGGCCTGAGCGACGCGCGCGTGCGCATGATCTCCCGCACGATTGCCTACGCGTACACGCTGCGCAACCGTTTGCGCGGCGCCAGCGCCGCCACCGGCCTGGACTCCGCGTGGCTGCGCCCGGCGGAGCTCGCCGACCTGCAGCGCAGCACCAATGCGCCCGCCTTACTGATGATGCGCATGGGCGAAGACCTGGGCCAGTGCGTGCGGCAGCACCGCGTCGAGCCCTGCCTCGCCGCCGGCATCGACGACACCTTGTCGGCCATGACGGCCACGGCGGTGGCGTGCGACCGCATACACAACACGCCCATCCCGTTCTCGTACACGCTGCTGCTGCACCGTACCGCCTACCTGTATTGTTTTTTGCTGCCGTTCGGGCTAGTGGATACCATCGGCTTCGTCACGCCCGTCGTGGTGGCCATCGTCGCMTACACCTTCTTCGGCCTGGATGCGCTGGGCGATGAGCTGGAAGAACCGTTCGGCACCAGTGCCAACGACCTGCCGCTCGATGCGCTCTGCCGCACCATCGAAATCGGCATGAAGGAAGCGCTGGGCGAGACCGCGCTGCCGCCGCCGCTCGTACCCGTGGATTACTGCCTGCTTTAGCGGGCTGTTTAGCGGGCTGTTCAGGGGGCCTGGCGAGGCGGCGCCGRCATGCGCCGGTTGCACCACTCGCCCGGGCAAGCGCGACTTTCGGTAAACTGCCGTTGTACCGGCGCAGCGTCGTCCGGCTTTGGCGCACGCCTCACCGCTTTTCCCCAGGTTCCAGACATCCCAGATGGCCCAGAAGTCCCCGGCGTCCAAGACGCCCGCCGCACCGGCGCCCAGTCCCCACGAAATCCGTCCCGGCCAGTCCATCGAGCTGCTCAAGGCGCTGCATATCCTCACGCGCGACGGCAAGATGAACCAGGACAGCCGCCGCAAGCTCAAGCAGGTCTACCACCTGTTCCAGTTCATCGAGCCGCTGCTGCAGGACCTCAAGCAGGATCACCCCGACGTGACGCTGGTCGACCACGGCGCCGGCAAGTCCTACCTCGGCTTCATCCTGTACGACCTGTTCTTCAAGGCGCAGCTCGACCAGTCGCACATCTACGGCATCGAGACGCGCGAGGAACTGGTGCGCAGCTCGCAAGAGCTCGCCAGCCGGCTGGATTTCAAGGGCATGTCGTTCCTGAACCTGTCGGTCGCGGATTCGATCACGTCCAATCAGCTTCCGCCCACCATCGACATCGTCACCGCGCTGCACGCGTGCAACACGGCCACGGACGATGCGATCCGCTTCGCGCTGGAAAAGCGCGCCAAGTACATCGTGGTGGTGCCGTGCTGCCAGGCCGAGGTGGCCGGCGTGCTGCGCAAGAACAAGGGCAAGCTGCTGGCCGGCAATCCGCTGACCGAGATCTGGCGCCACCCGCTGCATACGCGCGAGTTCGGCAGCCAGGTGACCAACGTGCTGCGTTGCCTGCAGCTGGAGGCGCACGGCTACCAGGTCAGCGTGACCGAGCTGGTGGGCTGGGAGCATTCGATGAAGAACGAGCTCATCATCGCGCAGTACAAGGACCTGCCGCGCCGCCGCCCGGCCGAGCGGCTGAACGAAGTGCTGCGCACGCTGGGACTGGAAGAGATGGAAGCGCGCTTCTATACGCAGGAGCCGGCTGCCGCCGGCTGAATCTGACTCGCGCCATGCCAACGGCGCGCTGCTGTCCACAAGCTGAAACGCGCCGCTTCCACGGCGCGTTTTTTATGTCCCGCCGGCCTCGGTCATCAGCTTGCGCCAGCCGTCGTGGCCGAGCCGGCGCATGGTTTCCTGGTTGCGCTCGTAGATATCCGACGCATCGGGAAAAGCCGCCACGGCCCGCGCGATGCTGTCTTCGCGCAGCAGGTGCAGGATGGGGTAAGGCGCGCGGTTGGTGTAGTTCTCGATGTCGTCCGGCTCGCTGCCGCCGAACTCGTAATGCGGATGGAAGCTGGCAATCTGCAGGATGCCCGCCAGGCGCAGGCTCTTGAGCAAGCGCTCGGCGAAATAGAGGAAATCGTTGTAGTCGAGAAACCCGGCCAGCGCGCGTGGCACGATCAGCAGGGTCGTGTCGATCTCGGCAGGGTCGGCATCGGCGAGCGTGCGC
>NZ_JBFTSF010000510.1:0-2503 GCF_056399905.1 Cupriavidus sp. 01L46 | reverse complement strand
ACTCACGATTGCCCGGACTTAATATGGGCTTGATCGTGCTCAAGGCTGTTACTTAGTACGGACGATGTCATTGGATATAACGTTAAAAAATATAACGACTAACGGAGACATCCATGCAAGATTATCAAAGCCTTGTTTTCATGTGCGCGATTGGCTTGGTGTGCCTCTATGTCTTGCTCGGCACACTCTCCCAATCGCTCGCAATCAAATACGGCGCCCCCGCCATCGTTTCCGTTCTGATGGTGGCGTTCTCCGTCTCGCCCTGGCACGTGGTGGGGTAAACCGCAATCACCAGCGGCCGCGGAGGCCTTGATGCGCCGAGTGGCTGTTAAGTGCGCTCTAGCGGGAATCACCGCGTTGCTGGCAGCGCCCGGTGTGGCGCTTGCGCAGCCTGCCCAAGCCTTTACCACCGCCCCCGTCAACCTGCGTGCCGGACCCGCGCCGGATTACCCGGTGGTGGCGCAACTGTCCGGCGGCGTGCCGCTCACCGTGATGGGGTGCGTCAGCCAGTACACATGGTGCGACGTGGCGCTGCCTAACCTGCGTGGCTGGGTCTATGCCGGGCAGCTTGGCTATCYCTATCAGGGCGGCAGTGTTCCGGTGCTGAACTACGGCACCGTGATCGGCCTTCCCATCATCACGTTCTCCATCGGCGCCTACTGGGGTCGCTACTATCGCGGGCGGCCTTGGTACCACGACCGGGAGCGCTGGGCGCATCGTCCGCCATATGGGCCGGGACCGGGCTATCCGCCCGGACATGCGCGCCCGCCTGGTGGTTATCCGCCCGGCCGTCCGCCGGGTCATGGAGGCGGAGGCGGAGGCGGAGGCGGCCATGGTGGTGGTCACGGTGGTGGTGGCGGTCACAGTGGCGGTGGTCACGGTGGTGGTGGCCACGGCGGCCATGGTGGCCATGGTGGCCACGGCGGCCATGGTGGCCATGGTGGCCATGGTGGCCATGGTGGCCGATAGCATCGCGCCCAAACGGCCCTCGCGACGCACACTGGCAAACGGGTTCAGCCACCCTGGAAATTTTGGCCATTGCCGGGCACGCCGGTGTGGCCCAGAATTTTGCGCACCCCCTGTCCATACGGACGGCTGCCATTCATACAAGAAAACCAGGAGACCACCATGCGCGAATACGCCGAGGCCATCGCCGGCTTTTCCTATGAGGCATCGCTCTCGGAGCGCCTGAGCGGCAAGCTCGATGCCATCAACGCCTGCATCGAATGCTGCGACCGCCATGCACTGCCCGGGCGCATCGCGCTGTTCTGGGAGAGCCGCGACGGCACCAGCGAGACCTATACCTTCAGCCAGTTGCAGAAGCTCTCCGCGCAATTCGCCAACTTCCTCGCGGCGCAAGGCATCGGGCCCGGCGACCGTGTGGCAGGCTTGCTGCCGCGCACGCCGGAGCTGCTTGTCACCATCCTGGGCACCTGGCGCGCCGGMGCGGTCTACCAGCCGTTGTTCACCGCCTTTGGCCCCAAGGCCATCGAGCATCGGCTGCAGACTTCCGGCGCCCGGCTCGTGGTGACCGACGGCGCCAATCGCGGCAAGCTCGATGAGGTGGAGAACTGCCCCGTCGTACTCACCGTTGGCGGCGCCAAAGGGCGCGGCATCGCGCGCGGAGACTTCAGTTTCTGGGCGGAGCTTGACCGCCACCCGGCCCGGTTCGATCCGGTCATGCGCACCGGCGACGATCCGTTCCTGATGATGTTCACCTCCGGCACCACCGGCCCCGCCAAGCCGCTGCTGGTGCCGCTCAAGGCCGTGGCCGCGTTCGCGGGCTACATGCGCGACGCGGTCGACCTGCGCCCGGAGGATGCCTTCTGGAACCTCGCCGATCCTGGCTGGGCCTATGGCTTGTATTACGCGGTGACCGGGCCTCTGGCCCTGGGACACCCCACCACGTTCTACGATGGCCCGTTCAGCATCGAGAGCACATGCCGGGTGATCGACAAGTACGGCATCACCAACCTGGCCGGCTCGCCCACCGCCTATCGCCTGCTGATCGCGGCTGGCCAGGCCGTGGCCGGGCCGCTGCGCGGCAAGCTGCGCGCGGTCAGCAGCGCGGGCGAGCCGCTCAATCCGGAAGTGATCCGCTGGTTCGCCGACCAGCTCTGCGTCACCATTCACGATCACTACGGCCAGACCGAGCTCGGCATGGTGCTGTGCAATCACCACGCGCTGCGCCATCCGGTGCACCTGGGCGCGGCCGGCTTCGCCAGCCCGGGCCATCGCGTGGTGGTGCTGGACGATAACGCACGCGAGTTGCCGGCTGGCCAGCCTGGCACGCTCGCGCTGGATATGGCGCAATCGCCGATGGCCTGGTTTGCCGGCTACCACGGCACGCCCACCGGCGCCTTCGTCGGCCAGTACTACCTGACCGGCGACACCGCGGAGCTGAACCCCGACGGCAGCATCAGCTTTATCGGCCGCGCCCAGGTGCACCGGATGGCGCAGCGCGTGGTGATTGCACAGCACCATGCCGAGCTCGGTCTGGCCG
>NZ_JBFTSF010000509.1:0-2509 GCF_056399905.1 Cupriavidus sp. 01L46 | reverse complement strand
CCACGTTGCCGCCCAATCTCCCATGACACACCTCCGCCGCGCGCCGTTGCGGCGAGTTGCTGGTCTAGCCGCAGCTCGATTACCGGTTTCCACGGCAACAGCGAGAACCCCATGCCGTCATCGAGCATCGCGTAGCGCCCGCTGGCGAGCATGAGGTTGTGCCGGTAGATGCCGGACACGCGCTGCCCGTCGGCCGCTGGCCGATGCTCCAGGCMGGTTTCGGCGGCAATGTCCTTCGCGGCCTGCGCCAGATCGCGCCCGCGCAGCGTCGCCAACAGGTTGCGTGCGAAAACAAGGCGCTGCCCGTGATGCTCGACTACTGGCTGCACTTGATCGGCAAGGGAAATCGAGTGGGGTAAGTGGCGCTACCACCACTGGCACGCTCGGCGCTCGACCTGTACCTGGTGCAACTGGGATTGCCGGTGACGCCGGCCCGATCCCAACCGCTGCCTCCCGGCAGCTAGCCCGGTTGAGCGTTGCCCTCGGCTGTGTGAGTGCCGCTGCACAGATGCCCGCGCAACGCGCGTTCCAGCGTGGACAGTCCCACCGGCTTGACCATCACTTCGCTCATTCCCGCGGCCAGCGCACGCAGGTGATCCTCGCGCTGCGCGCTCGCGGTGCAGCCGATGATGGGGATGCGGCCCAGCGCATCCTTGCGCGCGCGTACCGCACGGGCCAGGCTGAAGCCATCCATCACCGGCATCATGCAGTCGCAGATGATCAGGTCCGCAGGGCGCCGCTGCAGGTCCTGCAAGGCAACGGCGCCGTTCTCCGCCGTCTCCACGGTAATGCCAAGCCGCTCCAGCTGGCGTTCCATCAACAACCGGTTGGGCGCGTGGTCGTCCACGACGAGCACGCGGGTGCCTGGCGCAAACAGCGCGACGCCCGCGTTGCCGGCCGGCGGCGCGTCTGCCTGGGGCTGCGAAGCCGAAACCTCCAGGCTGAGGCGCACCAGCACCTGCGTGCCGCGTCCCGGCTCGCTCTCCAGGGTGATCTCGCCCCCCATCTTGCGTACCAGGTTTTGTGCGATGGACAGGCCGAGGCCGGTGCCGCGGGTGTTCGCGCGCTCCGTTGACTCCACCTGGGAAAAGGGCCGGAACAGCTTGCCGATCGCCTCCGCGGGAATGCCGATGCCAGTGTCCTTGATGCTGAGGCACAGCGCTTGCGAGGCCCCCGGCGCGGCACAGCCGTCGAGCCGGATATCCACGCTGCCGCGCTCGGTGAAGCGGATGGCATTGGAGAGAAAGTTGCTGATGACCTGCTTCATGCGAAGGATATCCACGCGGTGCGCCGGCGCCACGTCATCGCTCACGCAGACGTTCAAGGCCACGCCCTTCTGGGAGGCGACGGGACCGAACATCTGCGTGACTTCATGCAGGCCCTGGCGCAGGCTGGCGGCACGGGGTTGCAGCGTGAACTGGCCGGCCTCCATCTTGGAGAGGTCCAGGATATCGTCCAGCAGCGACAGCAGCGATGTGGCCGCGCCATGCGCCGTATCGAGTTGCTCGCGATCCTCGTGCTGGGCGTGCCGGCGCGTCAGCACCAGTTCCAGCATCCCGAGGATGGCGTTCATCGGCGTGCGTATCTCGTGGCTGATCGAAGCCAGGAATGTCGACTTGGCGCGGTTGGCAGCCTCGGCGCGGTTCTTGGCGGCAGCCAGTTCGGCCAGCATCTGCTGGCGTTCCGTCACATCGATCCAGCCCCCCACGATGCCCGCCGTGCCGCCATTGGCGCGGCGCAGCGGCACCACCCAGCTGATCACGCTGCGCGGCGCGTTGCCGATGGTCAGTTGGCGATCGGCGCTGAACGGCAGGCCGGTGCGCAGCACGCGTTGATAAACGGCCATCAAGTCTTGGTGGCTGATATCGGGATTGAAGGCGGGGTGCACGAAGGCCGGCCCGGTCCCGGCCAGCGCCCGCCGCGTCGTGCCCAGCGCCGCTTCGTAGGCGGTATTGYAGGTGATCATGCGGAACTGGTTGTCGCGCAGGTAGATGGGCTGGGGAATGCCGTCGAGCACTGCCGTCTGGAACGCGACCTGGTCCTGCAAGGCACGCTCGGCCGCGGTGCGCTGGGTCACCTGCCGGCGCAGCGAGGCCACCCAGGCCAGAAACAGCAGGCTAACCAGCAGCAGTGCGGCCGCGCCAGCCATCAGCCATGGCATGAACTGGCGCCAGGTGAAGCCCGGCGGCCTGGGTTCCGTCCAGTGCGCGCGCATGGCGCCGAGCTCGTCGCGCGAGATGCTGAGGATGGCCTTGTTGATGATGCCCAGCAATTCCGGGTGCTGGTTGCTGACACCCACGCCGACTTCCAGCGGCACGCCGCCCGCGGCCGCAGCGACCTTGAGCTGGCCGGCATAGGCTTGCTTGAGCATGTGGTCGGCCATGAAGACGCTGGAGATGGTGGCATCCGCGCGTCCCGTGGCGACCAGGCGGAACGCCTCATCGTACGAGTTGGTCTCGCGCTGGCTCACCGCGTAGCTGGCCCGCACGAGATCGTAGAACCCGTTGAG
>NZ_JBFTSF010000508.1:0-2510 GCF_056399905.1 Cupriavidus sp. 01L46 | reverse complement strand
CTGCTGGACATCGTCAGGCCCTCTCGTCTCTCGTTGTTCGGGGTGGCGTTTTGTGTCACTCCTTTAAGAATGGCACTTCTTTGACTACAGTGCCATAGGAAATGTTGAGTTTCCGCGGCCAGCCCACCGGCGTAGTTCCAACGATCACTTCCACGGCTATGCAATTTCGCATTCGGATAGTGCCATCCCGCTACGCGACGCGCGGGTGTCTGTTGCTTGCTGCCATCTTGCTGCTGACGGGCTGCAATGCTGTCTTGCTAGCCCCGGCCGGGGATCTCGCGATCCGGCAGCGTGATCTAATCATCATTTCAACCGGGCTGATGCTGTTGATCATCGTGCCGGTGATCGCGCTGACACTGCTCTTCGCCTGGCGCTACCGCGAGGCCAACAGGGAGGCCATCTACGAGCCCGACTGGGACCATTCCACCTTGCTGGAGCTGGTGATCTGGGCCGCGCCGCTCTTGATCATCATCGCCCTGGGCGCGTTGACCTGGGTCAGCACGCACAAGCTCGATCCCTACCAGTCCTTGAGCCGCATCGATGCGGGGCGCCCGGTGCCCATGGCCATGGAGCCACTCACCGTGGAGGTGGTGGCGCTGGACTGGAAATGGCTTTTCTTCTACCCCGAGCAGGGCATCGCCACGGTCAACGAGCTGGCGGCGCCGGTGGATCAGCCGATCCGCTTCAAGATCACGGCGTCCACCGTGATGAACTCCTTCTTCATCCCTGCGCTGGCGGGCCAAGTCTATGCCATGCCGGGCATGGAGACCAAGCTGCACGCGGTGATCAACCAGCCCGGTGTCTACGAGGGCTTCTCCGCCAACTACAGCGGCGCGGGCTTCTCCGGCATGCGTTTCAAGTTCCATGGCATGAGCGCGGAGGAATTCGCGCGATGGGTCCAGCAAGCCAAGACCGGCGGCGGGGCCCTGACGCGCGACGCTTACCTGCAGCTGGAGCAACCCAGCGAGCTTGAGCCGGTGAGGCGCTACGCCAGCGTGGCGTCGGGCTTGTACGACGCGATCCTGAACCGCTGCGTGCAAGCCAACCGGCCTTGCATCAAGGACATGGCCATGAGTGCGAGGCAGGGCCAGGGCAAGGACAAGCCGCGGGCCTACAACGTGGCGGCGCTCGAAMGCGGCGCCGCCCGCGCCAGCCTGGGCGCCATCTGCACGGCAGGCGACCCTGCAGGCATTGGCAACGGCCCCCGCGTGGCGTCCGCCAGGCCGTTGCCGCAATGACATTGCCCGATGACGTTTCCCAATGACGTTGCAACAATGACCCGCTGCTCCCCGATTCCTGTAACAACGCCCTTGCGGCCCTGGTGACACAATGCCCGAGCACCTCGACCTGACGCAACTGGTATTCGGCCGCCTCACCTGGGAGGCAATCCCCTTTCACGAGCCCATCCTGCTGGCGACCTTCGCGGCCGTCGCGATCGGGGGGCTGGCGCTGGTTGGCGCACTGACCTACCTGCGAGCGTGGGGCTACCTCTGGCGCGAGTGGTTCACCAGCATCGACCACAAGAAGATCGGCATCATGTATGTCGTGCTGGGCATCGTCATGCTGCTGCGCGGCTTTGCCGATGCGGTCATGATGCGGCTGCAGCAATCGGTCTCCTTTGGCGACTCGCTGGGCTACCTGCCGCCGCACCACTATGACCAGGTCTTCACCGCGCACGGCGTGATCATGATCTTCTTCGTGGCCATGCCGCTGGTCACCGGGCTCATGAACTTTGTCGTGCCGTTGCAGATCGGCGCGCGCGACGTTGCCTTTCCCTTTCTCAACAACTTCAGCTTCTGGATGACGGTCGGGGGTGCCGTGCTGGTGATGATGTCGCTGTTCGTCGGCGAGTTCGCGCGCACCGGCTGGCTGGCGTATCCACCGTTGTCGGGCGTGCTGCAGAGTCCGGACGTGGGCGTGGACTATTACATCTGGTCCTTGCAGGTTGCCGGGCTGGGCACGTTGTTGTCGGGCATCAACCTGCTCGTGACCATCGTCAAGTTGCGCGCGCCCGGCATGACCATGATGAAGATGCCGGTGTTCACCTGGACCGCGCTGTGCACCAACGTGCTGATCATCGCCGCCTTCCCGGTGCTCACCGCCGTGCTGGCCCTGCTGGCGCTCGACCGCTATACAGGCACCAACTTCTTCACCAACGATCTTGGCGGCAACRCCATGATGTACGTGAACCTGATCTGGATCTGGGGCCACCCGGAGGTGTACATCCTGGTGCTGCCCGCGTTCGGCATCTTCTCGGAAGTGGTTTCCACGTTCTGCCGCAAGCGCTTGTTCGGCTACGCGTCGATGGTGTACGCCACGGTGGTGATCACGGTGCTCTCCTACCTGGTCTGGCTGCACCATTTCTTCACCATGGGCTCGGGCGCCAGCGTCAATTCGTTCTTCGGCATCACCACCATGATCATCTCGATCCCGACCGGGGCCAAGATGTTCAACTGGCTGTTCACCATGTACCACGGGCGCATCCGCTTCGAGGTGCCGATGCTCTGGAC
>NZ_JBFTSF010000507.1:0-2541 GCF_056399905.1 Cupriavidus sp. 01L46 | reverse complement strand
ATAAACCTCCAATTCCTTTCAATTTAAGCGAATTCCAGGGAACTGAATCCCTGTTGCAACTGCCTTACATGCGCGCTGCCGCCCGAGAGCATTGCTGCCGCCCCAAGCTGAACCACAATAGGACGCCAAAGCGAAAACGGCCAGCAAGCCCGCTGAGCGCGGCACTTTTCGTCAGGCTTGACATGCCGCACCCATCACAATCAAGCTGAATCCACGCATTTCATTAACTAGAAAGGGAGAACGGATGCCATTGACGTCGAATAAATTGCCTGCCTGGACCTTATGGCTGCCACTGGCAGCCTGGGCCATCCTCGGGGCAGGCATGGCGGTGCCCGGTCAGGCGCTGCTGCTGGTGCTGGCCGGCCTGGCGCTCGCGGGCTCGGTGTTTGCAGCGGTGCACCATGCCGAGGTGGTCGCGCATAAAGTGGGCGAGCCCTTTGGCACGCTGGTGCTGGCGATTGCCGTGACCGTGATCGAGGTAGCGCTGATCGTCTCGGTGATGCTGTCCGCTGGCCCCGAGAAGGCCGGGCTGGCGCGCGATACCGTGTTTGCCGCGGCCATGCTGGTGTGTAACGGCATTGTGGGGATCTGCCTGTTGGTGGGTGGCCTGCGCCATCGCGAGCAGGCTTTCCAGGCGCCGGGCGCCACCGCCGCGCTAGCCGTGCTGGCCGCGCTGGCCGTGCTCACCATGGTGTTGCCCAACTACACCAGCGCGATCCCCGGGCCGATGCTGTCGCAGTCGCAGCTAGCCTTTGCGGGCGTTGCCTCGCTGGTGCTCTATGGCAGCTTTGTGTTTGTGCAGACCGTGCGCCACCGGGACTACTTCCTGGTCGAAGGCACCTCCGACGAAAGCGTCCACGCCCCGCCCCCGCCCGCGAAGATCGCGCTCGCCAGCGGCGGCATGCTGCTGGCATGCCTGGTGGCGGTGGTCGGCCTGGCCAAGCTGCTGTCGCCCACGGTGGAAGCGGCGGTAGCAAGTGCCGGCGCCCCGCCGGCCGTGGTTGGCATCGTGATTGCCGCGCTGGTGCTGCTGCCCGAGGGGCTGGCCGCGTTGCGCGCCGCGCGCGCCGACCGCCTGCAGACCAGCATGAACCTGGCGCTGGGCTCCGCGCTGGCCAGCATCGGGCTGACCATTCCCACCGTGGCCGCGGTCTTTATCGCGGTTGGCAAGCCGCTGACGCTGGGCCTGGGCCCGACGGAAACCGTGCTGCTTGCGCTGACCTTGCTGGTCAGCACACTGACGCTGCACTCGGGCCGCACCACCATGCTGCAAGGCGTGGTGCACCTGGTCATCCTGGCGGCGTACTTGTTCTTGTCGGTCGTGCCTTAAGCCAGGAACAGTCTCGGCGGATCGGGCGGGCTTCCGGCTGATCGCCGCTCCCCGCCGAGCGCACACAATGCGCGCTCGCCATGAGACCAAATCGGTGCTGGTTGCGTGCAGTCCTTTTGCGCAAACTGGCGCCCATGACGCTCATGACGCCCAGGATCCCCACCAAACGCATTGTCATCGTCGGCGCTGGCGTGGCCGGCAGCATCATGGCCCGCGCGCTGGCCATGCAAGCCGGGCTGGAAGTCACCTGCCTGGAGCAGGTTGCACCGGATGACCACGCAGGCGCCGGGCTGGTGATCGGCCCCAACGCCATCAAGGCCTTGCACATGCGCGACCCGCTGCTGGCCAGCGCCATTGGCGAGGCCGGCCTGCCCTGGGATCACTGGCRCGTGTCGTTGTGCAGCGGCGAGGTGCTGCTGGACCTGCCCCTCACGCGCGTGGCGGACCATGGCGGCGTGCGCATCCTGCGCGCCACGCTGTACCGCGTGCTGCGCCAGGCCGCCGGCAACGCCGTGCGTTACCGTTGCAAGCTGCTGGCGTGCGGCGCCAGCCCGCAGGATCCGGCACGCAGCTACGTCGTCTGGGAACAGCATGGCCAACAACACCGGCTTGACGACATCGACCTGCTGATCGCGGCCGATGGCCGCGACTCACCCACCCGAAGCGCGTTTGCCGGCCAGCCTCGAACGCACCAGCTTGGTGCCTTGTTGTTCCGCCTCCTGGTGCCGGACGCCGGCGCCGGCCGGATCGACGATTACGAACAATGGTGCAACGGCCCTAACCGCCTGCTGGCCTTTCGCTTGCCGGACGGACGGATCAATATCGCCGGCAGCCTGCCGCTCGCCCCCGGCGAACAAACGCTGCACGCGGGCATCGGCTCGCAGGCGCTGCGCGCGGCCTACACACCCGCGCACGCCAGGCCGGGGCCGCAGGCTGGCTGGCTGATCGATAGGCTCTGCGCCAATGTGGATGCCATCTGCTGGTACCGCATGCGGGCGTGCGGCATCCGCTTTGCCGAGCCGCATGCGCAGGTGATGTACCTGGGCGACAGCGCCCACGCCATGGCGCCACCGCTTGGCCAGGGCGTGGCGCAGGCCATCGAGGATGCCTGCGCCGCCGCCGAGCTGATCGCCACTTCGCTGGCCGCGGGCGAGACCAGCCCGCGCGCCTGGCTGACCACGTTTGAAGCGGCCCGGCTTGAACGCCTGCGC
>NZ_JBFTSF010000506.1:0-2557 GCF_056399905.1 Cupriavidus sp. 01L46 | reverse complement strand
GGCAAGCACGGGGCGGCGGAAACTGCCGGGCTGGTAGAACTCGGGCAGCTTGGGCAGCTTGGCCGGGAAGCGCTGCAGCGGATCTTCATCCAGCACCCCGCGTACGGCGGCCACGATGGCGGGGGCGGCGTCGCGCTGGGCGAAGCGCTGCGCCACTTCCATCACCAGCGCCTCGTGCCCCTCGCCGGCCAGCATGCGCAGCGCCGTGGCGGCGTTGTCGCGCGCCTCGCCAATGCGGCCCACCGCGGCCGGGATCAGGCCGGCTACAGCATGCTCCGGATGGCGCAGCAGCCAGGCCCGGCCCACTTCGCGCAGCGACTTGAGCCTGGCCAGCGCGCGCGCCGCCGGCGCCGCCAGCTCGACCGCGCCAAACGGCATCGCCAGCGGCAGCCCCTCGGTGGGCGCGCGGCGCACCGTGCCCAGCACGCCGGGCAGTACCCGCAGGCCGAACCTGGCTGCCATATAGCTGTCGTTGTGGGTTGTGCTCTGCGCGGCCACCATATTGAACAGCGGCAGTGCCAGTTCCTCGGGCAGCAAGGCCGCCATCATGGCGTCGAGCGAGCACCAGCTGGTGAGCTTGCGCAGGGCCTGCCAGGCGGCGAACAGCGCCTGCGCATCGCGCTGGCGAATCGCCAGCATGGCCTGCTCGAGCAGGCCGGATTGTTTGCCGCGCGCGTTGCCGAACCCCAGGTCGCTCGCCAGCAGTTGCACATCGCGAGCCTTGGCCGGGTCGTAGCGGCGCACCTGCCAGTCGCTCATCGACGCCCATTCCTCGCGCTTGCCCTCGGCCCAGCGCTCGACCGCCGGAAGATCCAGCGGCGCCAGCGTCAGCGGGCCGGTGGCGGCAACGCGCTTCTTGCCAAGCCAGGGCGGATCGGCCAGCACCGTGGGCAGGTCTTCAACGGCGGCCGCCTCGGCAGGCTGCGCCAGCCTGGCCTGCAGTTGCTTCACCAGATCGCCCTCGGCCGGGCTCAGCCACGGCAGCACGCGCTCGGCCTCGGCGGCATGCGCCTGCAGCAGCGCGGCCAGGCTGGCCGTGTACAGGCTGGCATCCTTGCCACCGGCAAGCGCCAGGCCGGGCAAGGCGCCAAGCGCCGCCAACGGCCAGCGGGCGGTAGCCTGCTGGAAGCGTGCCATGGCGGGCTTGCCGTTGGTCGCCACCCGTGCCAGCGCGGCAACGGCTTCGGGCAGGCCGATGGCCGCCAGGCCTTCGCCAGCCTCTTCGAGGGCCGCGCCTGGCGCCAGGATGGGTAACGCGTCGGCGCCGCGCTCGCGCAGCACGGTGGCCACCATGGTCTCCACGCCCCAGAAATTGCTGCCCCAGCCCTCTACCTTCTGCCGCTGCGCGAGCGCAAGCGCCGCGGGATCGGTCACGGTCATCTGCAGCCAGTGCAGCGACGCCGGCGCCTGTGGCCCTTGCAGGCGCTGCGCGGTCTCGTTGCTGAGCTCGGGCAGGTCGGGCAGCAGCATGGCCATGACCGGYTGGCGCGACGGCGGCAGCAGCGGCAGGGCCGCGCGGATCTTGTCCGCGCAGGCTTGCCACTGCGCGGGCTCCGCGCGCGCCAGCAGGGCGCGCAGCGCCCACTCGGCATCGCTGTGGATGCCTGCGTAGCCGGTGCCGTGCGCGCTGTCGACGTTATCGTTCAGGCTCAGGCGGCGCTTGCGCGTATCACGCACCCAGCCGAGCTCCGTGCCCATGGTCTGCGCGGTCAGCAACGCATCCACCGCGCCTTCCAGGCCGAGCCGGCCCGCCATGAAGGCCATGCCATTGGCGCCCAGCTCCACGTCGTCGCGGTAATGCTGGGAAGACAGCTTGACGAGGATTGTCATCAGCACCGCGTCGGACGCGGGCGAGCCCTCCATGCGGCGGCTTTCCACGCGCTGCCATGCCTCGGCATAAGCCGCCTGCCAATGGGCGGCGCTGGCGTCGATTTCCGGCTGCACGTGCTTGAGCAGGGATTCGCGCACGCGCAGCCAGGCCCGCATCGGGTCCAGCGGCTCGGCGGGCGCGTCGCCGGGATGGCGCCGGCTGGGCCGGGCCAGGTCCTTGAGCGATTCTGGCATCAGCACGGCGGCGCCCCCCTCCAGCCAGGGTGGCAAGTCGCCACGCGCGGCGGGCACGGCAGGCGCGATGGCGGCTGCGATCGGCGCAACGGGTTCCGGTGCTTGCGCCCGGGGCGGCGAGGCCGGGGCGGTGTCCTGGGGAATGGCGGCGGCGGGCGCGGCGGCCGGGGAGGCGGGGGACGGGGAGGCGGCAGGCGCCGGCTGCGCTGTGGCCCCGATGCTGGCGCCGGCCGCTACCTGCGCCTCCACATAGCCTTTGCCGGTTTTTTCGGCAATCAGCTTGGTCATGGCCGCAGCCGCCTTGGCGGCATCGGCAAACGGCTTGCTCTGGCTCTGGCCATGGGTGCCGATCTTGCCCCAGCGCAGGTTGAGCTGCGCGTCGTCCTGCTCCACTTCCCAGAATTTGCTGGAGCTGTCGCTGCGGAATTCGAAACGCCTCATACCTTGCTTTTCCTTTGGCTTCACATCGTCGACAAACCCACCGGGCAACGGG
>NZ_JBFTSF010000505.1:0-2594 GCF_056399905.1 Cupriavidus sp. 01L46 | reverse complement strand
CCTTTTTTGCCTACTTTTTTGGCAAGACAAAAAAGTAGGTCGCCGCCCCGCAGGGGTGGTGAAACTGCAGTTGCAGTTGCCCTTGAATTTAAGCAGTTGCAGCTGCAGTTGCAGTCAACCCTCCCGTAGCCCAAAACCATGACATCCACCCCACTCCCCCTAACCCACCCAGCCCTGCTCCGCACCAGCAACCTCATCGGCCAAGAGTGGTCAGCCGCCCACACCGGCCACCGCCTGGATGTCACCAACCCTGCCACCAACACCGTCTTCGCTTGCGTGCCCGACAGCGACGCCCAGGATGCCATCCAGGCAGCCGATGCCGCAGCAGCAGCCTTCCCCGCCTGGAGCCGCCGCACCGCCCGCGACCGCGCGCAGATCATCAAGCGCTGGCACGCCCTGATCCTCGAACACCAGGAAGACCTGGCCCAGATCATCTCCACCGAACAAGGCAAGCCCATCAAGGAAGCCCGCGGCGAAGTGCTGTACGGCGCGTCCTACGTAGAGTGGTTCGCAGAGGAAGCCACCCGCATCAGCGGCGAGATCGTCGCCGAGTCCGTACCCGGGCGCAAGATGCTGGTGCTCAAGGAACCGGTTGGCGTGGTAGCCGCCATCACGCCGTGGAACTTCCCGCTCGCCATGATCGCGCGCAAGATCGCGCCCGCGCTGGCCGCCGGCTGCACGGTGGTGGCCAAGCCGGCGGAAGACACCCCGCTGACCGCACTGGCGCTGGTCTACCTGGCGCAGCAAGCCGGCCTGCCTGCCGGTGTGCTGAACATCGTCACCGCCTCGCGCGCCAATACGCCCGCCGTGGTCGATGCCTGGCTGGCCGACAGCCGCGTGCGCAAGATCACCTTCACCGGCTCCACGCCCGTGGGCAAGCACCTGGCCCGCGAATCCGCCGGYACGCTGAAGAAACTGTCGCTGGAGCTCGGTGGGAATGCGCCGTTCATCGTGTTCGACGACGCGGACGTCGATGCCGCCGTCGATGGCCTGATGGCCTCCAAGTTCCGCAACGGGGGCCAGACCTGCGTCTGCCCGAACCGCGTCTACGTACAGGCTGGCGTGCACGACTATTTCGTCGCGCGCCTGTCGCTGCGTGTGGCCGCGCTGCAGGTCGGGCCCGCCACCGATGACGCGTCGCAGATCGGTCCCATGATCAACGCGCGCGCCGTGGAAAAGATCGCCCGCCATGTGGCGGACGCCGTCGCCAAGGGCGCCGTGGTGACGACCGGCGGCGAACGCGTGCGCCTGGAAGACGGCCCGCACTACTACGCGCCCACCGTGCTCACCAACGCCACGCCACAAATGGCGCTGTCGTGCGAAGAAACGTTTGGCCCGGTAGCGGCCGTGTTCCGCTTCACCGATGAAGCCGAAGTGATCCGCGACGCCAACGACACGCCCTTCGGCCTGGCCGCCTACTTCTACTCCAATGACGTGCGCCGCATCTGGCGCGTGGCGCAGGCGCTGGAAACGGGCATTGTCGGCGTCAATGAAGGGGCCATCGCCTCGGAGGCCGCGCCCTTCGGCGGCGTCAAGGAATCCGGCTACGGGCGCGAGGGCTCGCGCCACGGGCTGGACGACTACATGCACACCAAATATATTTGCCAGGGACTGCTCGGCTAAGACCCGGTGGCATCCCATCCACGCCCACGACATTCTTCGGAACACCATGCCCGCACAAAATGCATTCAAGGCCGCGCTGGCGGCCAGCCAGCCGCAGATCGGCCTGTGGCTTTCGATGGCATCGCCTTATCTCGCCGAAGTCTCGGCCACGGCCGGCTTCGACTGGCTGCTGATCGACGGCGAGCACGCGCCCAACGACCTGCGCGGCACCCTAAATGCGCTGCAGGCGATCGCCCCGTACCGCTCGCAACCGGTGGTGCGGTGCGTAGCCGGCGAAGTCCCGCTGATCAAGCAGTTGCTGGATATCGGCGCGAAGAACCTGCTGGTGCCGATGGTGGATACCGCCGAGCAAGCCGCCGCGCTGGTATGCGCCACCCGCTACCCACCGCAGGGCATTCGCGGTGTGGGCAGCGCCGTGGGCCGTGCCTCGCAGTGGAGCGCGCGCGCCGACTACCTGGACGTGGCCGACGATGAGATCTGCCTGCTGGTGCAGGCCGAAACCGTGAAGGCACTGGCGAACCTGGAAGCCATCTGCGCTGTCGACGGCGTCGACGGCGTCTTTATCGGCCCCGCCGACCTGGCCGCCTCCATGGGCCATCGCGGCAACCCGGGCCACCCCGAGGTGCAGGCCGCCATCGAAGGCGCCATGCGCACCATCGTCGCCAGCGGCAAGGCCGCGGGCACGCTGACCTCCGACCCCAAGCTGGCGCGCCGCTACCTGGACCTGGGCTGCACCTTCGTGGCGACAGGCGTGGATGTGCTGCTCTATGCCGGCGCGGCACGCCGGCTGGCCGCGGACTTCATCGGCACCGGCGCCGCGCCCGCGGCAGGGCCATCTGCCGCATACTGATGCCCGCCACCGCAATCCCAGAACACGACCGAACACGACAAAGCACGCCAACATGCCGACTGATTCCCACACCGCCCCTGCCACCGTCGCCACCAGCGCCACCCTGGCCGCCATGCAAGCC